>JAZSNZ010000240.1:0-6337 GCA_045536645.1 Acutalibacteraceae bacterium | reverse complement strand
AATACAAAACAGGAGTGACTTACCATGCCTGATTTTATCAAAATAAATCCCATTGACAACGTAGCCGTTGCCCTTCGTGCAGTGGAAAAGGGCACAGTCTGCACCATCGAGGGGAAAGAGATCAATGTCCTTTCCAATATTCCACAGGGGCATAAGATAGCTCTTGCTCCCATATCTGAAAATGAGAACGTAATAAAGTACGGCTTTCCCATCGGTCACGCAACGGAGGATATCTCTGTCGGCCAGTGGGTGCACACCCATAATATGACCACAAACCTTTCAGGTGAGGTGGAGTATACCTACAACCCCGATATCCGCCCGCTGCCGAAGAGCGAAGCGGAGACCTTCATGGGCTACCGCAGAAAGAACGGACAGGCGGCGGTACGCAACGAGATATGGATAATCCCGACCGTCGGCTGTGTCAACGACATAGCAAAGGCTATGGTCAGGGAAAACCAGCACCTTGTAAAAGGGAGCATTGACGGACTTTACACTTTTACTCACCCCTTCGGCTGTTCCCAGACGGGAGAAGACCACGCACAGACAAGAAAGCTCCTTGCGTCCCTTGCAAGACACCCAAACGCAGGCGCAGTGCTGGTGCTGAGCCTGGGCTGTGAAAATCTGACCCACGACCAGTTTGTTGCAGAGCTTGGAGAATACGACCCTGACAGAGTAAAATTTCTCACCTGTCAGGAGGTCGAGGACGAGTTTGAGGCAGGAGCGGAGCTTTTAAAAGAATGTGCCGATTTTGCCGCACAGTTTCAGAGAGAGGAAATTTCTTGCAGCGAGCTTATAATAGGCATGAAATGCGGCGGCTCGGACGGCCTTTCGGGCATAACTGCAAACCCGACAGTGGGACGTTTTTCCGATATGCTGGTTTCAAAGGGCGGCTCAACGGTGCTGACGGAAGTGCCCGAAATGTTCGGCGCAGAAGGCTTCCTTATGAACCGCTGTATCAATGAGGATGTTTTCAATAAGGCTGCTGACATGATAAACGGCTTTAAAAATTATTTTATCCGCCACGGCGAAGCTGTGTACGACAACCCAAGTCCCGGCAATAAGCAGGGCGGCATCACCACCCTTGAGGACAAGTCCTGCGGCTGTGTCCAGAAAGGCGGCAGTGCACCTGTTTCCGATGTTATCGGCTACGGTGAGCAGGTGGTGACAAAGGGACTTAATATGCTCTACGGACCCGGCAATGACCTTGTTTCCGCCACTGCCCTTACCGCCGCAGGCGCTCATATCATACTCTTTACAACAGGCAGGGGAACCCCCTTCGGCGCACCTGCCCCCACGCTTAAAATCGCAACCAACACTCCTCTTGCCACAAAGAAGGCTTCGTGGATAGATTTCAACGCAGGAGTTGCCGCAGACGGAACTGCCACTATTGATGAGGCAGGCAGAGCGCTGTTTGAGCTTGTGCTTGAGACCGCCTCAGGCAGACAGACAAAAACAGAAGAACACGGTTTTCGTGAAATATCTGTTTTCAAAGACGGCATAATGCTGTAATATATAGGTGTATCCCAAAACCGTATGAGGTGAAATTATGCTTCAGATAGGAATCCGACTTCACGATGTAAATACAGACTGCTCCGAGGAATTTCAGACCATAGAAGCGAGAGCTGCAAAAGCAAGGGAAGAGGGCTTTTGCTGTGTCCACCTTGCACCACAGAAGGTGATAAAGGGTTTGACCTTTGACAACGCCGCATTGACAGAGGGTATGGCGATGTATTTCAAGAGAGTCTTTGCCGAGCAAAGGCTTGATATCGCCGTTCTCGGCTGTTATTTGAATCTTGCACACCCTAATGCGGCGAAGCTTGAGGAGATAAAGAGCAGGTACTATGCAAATATCCGCGTGGCTTCTCTTGCAGGGGCCTGCATGGTAGGCACCGAGACCGGCGCACCAAACGCAGAGTATAAGTTTGACGGCAATACTCACTCAAAAGAAGCTCTCAGCATCTTCATGCACAATTTAGCTGACGTTGTGGAGTGTGCCGAGAATTACGGCGTAACTGTTGCCATCGAGCCTGTGTGGAACCATATCGTGTATGATGCAGATCGTGCACTGGAAGTGATAAACAGCATAAAAAGCCAAAATCTTCGCATAATTTTAGACCCTGTAAATCTCCTCGGCATGGAGAATGCGGATAACAGGGAACGGGTAATAGGCGATGCCATGGATAAGCTGTGCGACCATATTGCAATGGTGCATATCAAGGATTTTGTCCGTCAGGACGGAAAGCTCATAAGTGTGACGGCAGGCACGGGAGAGATGGAATATACAGAGATCCTCCGCTTCCTGAAGGCTAAAAAACCTTATGTCCAAGCCACTTTGGAGAACACCACCAACGAAAATGCAGTAAGTTCAAGGGAGCTTATCCAGAGCATCTATGAAAGAATCTGATTAAAAACCGATATGTACATCTCAGGAACCGCTTTCACACTGTGAAAGCGGTTCCAATTATCTCTTTTTTGTCAGAAATGCTATTTTTCGCGGTCTGATTCCAGCAAAATGAACAAAATGCATAAATTTTCCAGTTCAAAAGGACTTTTTTGTACATATAGAAGATTGTTTTTGATATGTACAGACCGGAAAACAAATTCTAAAATAAAGTTAAGATGGATGTTTATCCAAAAATAAACTTTGATTTTTTGTTGGTTTGGTTGTTCTCAACAAAGAGTGTGTGAGCGCTTACAGAACGCAGCGGACAAAAAATCGGAAAACAGAATGTAAGTAAAGTGATTCTATGAAAAAACAGCTTTCATTTTCACAGTATAGGGCAATCGACCTGAGCCTTACAGCGCTGATGCTCATTGTGTTCGAGTTCATCGTGGTAAAGGCTGCAACAGCCTGGTTCCCTTTCCAGCCATTTACGGTGTCGGTGGTGGCAGCGGTTACAGCCATTGCGATGATGCGGTGGGGGGCATGGTCGGCGATACACGCAGTACTCGGCGGTGCGGTGTTCTGCTTCTGCTCGGGTGCTGAGCCGAAGCACTACCTTATCTACTGCGTCGGCAATCTGCTTTCAATGCTCTCTCTGCTGCTGATAAGGTTTATCGGCTCTGAGAAAATACGCACAAGTGCTGTAAACTCAATGATACTCGCATTTACTGTGCAGGCGCTTATGCTTATCGGCCGTGCAGGCATGGCTCTTGCCACAGGACACACCTTCGGAAATGCACTGGGCTTTATAACCACCGATGCACTTTCCATAATCTTCACCATGGTAATTATCTGGATAGTAAGAAATCTCGACGGAATGTTTGAGAATCAAAAATCATATCTCCTTCGTGTCCAGAAAGAGATGGAACGCGAAAAAGAAAGGGGAGAAAATCTTGAGTAGATCAAGAGCAATCAAAAAATCAAAGGCGGCGGATTACCTCATTTTCGATGAGGTGAACAACGTCTACAGGGAGGACCCCGAACAGGCGGTCAGAGATGATGTTGAAAAACATTACTGGCTCCATGTCGGACGCACCATATTAAAGGACTGGCGACTGTATGCAATGCTTGTCCCCATGATTCTGGTATTCCTCTTCTGGAGATACTTCCCCATGTATGAGCTCCTCGGCTGTTTCAAAGTCGAAGACGAGGTCAAACCCGTGGCAGACCAGTTCTTCCTCGGCTTCTCCAATTTCAAGCAGCTGCTCATGGGAAGTGCCATCAACAATCTCTCCCCGGAATTCTGGAGAGCGCTGAGAAACACCTTCCTCTTGAGCTTCTACGGACTGTGCTTCGGCTTCCCCATGCCGATAATCCTGGCGCTGTTCTTCAACGAGATCAAGTCAAACATCGTCAGAAGCGTATATCAGGTATTTACATATCTGCCGAAGTTCATTTCCACCGTTGTAATGACTTCCCTTATCGCACTTCTCGTAAAGCAGGAATCCCTGACCACCAACATGGGTGTTGTTTCACAGATGCTCGAGTCTGTAGGACTTATCTCCCATGAGGCAGCAGCAGGCGGTCTGCTCAACGACATGAGCTACTTCAGAGCCATTTATCAGATAAGCGGCATCTGGGAGGGAGCAGGCTACGACAGTATCGTGTTCTTCGCCGCAATAATCGCTATCTCGCCGACCAGCTACGAGGCAGCGCAGATAGACGGTGCAGGCAAGATGGCACAGATGAGATACGTTGTTCTCCCCAGCATTCTCTCCACCATCGTCATTATGTTGATAACCCGTATCGGCTCACTTCTCAATATCGGCTACGAAAAGGTACTTCTTCTTTATAATACAAACACCTATGAGACCGCAGATGTTGTTTCCACCTTCGCAAACCGCTACGGTATGCTCGCTTCGCTGACAGGTCTCGCTGCAGCGGCGGAAATGATGAACAACGTCATCGGAATGCTGCTTGTCATAGGCGCAAACACCATAGCCCGCAAGGCGTCCAACGTTTCACTGTACTAAGGAGGACGCATAATGAAAAGAAAACTTGAAATTTCCGAGCTTATATTCAAAATCATAAGCTACACACTGCTTACGGTTTTTGCTCTCTGCTGTCTGTACCCCTTCGTTTATGCAATTTCCGCATCCATAAGCGGCAGACACGCAGTGGAATACGGTGAAGTGGTGCTGTTCCCCAAGGACATTCAGTTTGAGGCATTTCTTGAAATGTTCAACAACAACATGTTCTGGAACTCCTACTCCAACACCCTGTTCCTCACCTTCTACGGCACGATATGGGCATTGGGCGTCGCGATCCTCGGCGGCTATGCTCTTTCAAAGAAGAGACTGCTCTTCAGAAAATTCTTCAATTTCTTCCTGGTTTTCACCATGTGGTTTTCTGCAGGTCTTGTACCGCAGTATCTAAACTACCTCGACACCAAGGACGTGTTTAACTCAGTGGGCATAACGGATGATAAATGGCTGGTAGTTATCGCAATGGGTATGGCGGCTATGAACATCATCCTTCTGAGAAACGCCTTCGAGGGTGTTCCCTCCGAAATAGAGGAAGCAGCCATCGTTGACGGCGCAACAGAGTTCCAGGTACTGACAAAGGTCTACATTCCCATGAGCAAGTCGACCATCGCAACAGTTGCGCTGTTCTTTGCAATCTCCCGCTGGAACGGTTACTTCTGGGCACGCCAGATGATCTCCAACAAGAACGAGCATCCCCTGCAGGTATTCATCAGACTCAAGCTTGAGGAATTTACAGACCCCGACCAGATGACAGGCTGGGATAAGGCATACGCATCAGATTCCGTAATCTATGCACTTATCGTCTGCTCCATCGTTCCAATTCTCGTAATCTATCCCTTTATTCAGAAATACTTCGCAAAGGGCGTAAACGTCGGCGGCGTAAAGGAATAAGAGGGAAAACAGAAATCTGTATGTTATGGGTAGGGTTAGCCCATTAAAACATAAAAAAACAAATAGGAGGATATTATGAAAAACTTCAAATCCATTCTGGCAATGCTTCTCGTTATCGCTATGATGGCAACCGTATTCGCAGGTTGCGGCAAGAAGCTGGAAGAAACTCCCGTAGAGCCGGTCGTTACAGCAACTGACGTTGTATCCGAGACCGAGATCGATCCTCTTGCATTTGCTGAAGGCACAGTTCTTCGCATGGCAACAGGCTACAACAATGCAAAGACAGGCCTCAGCTTTGACGCTGAGGTAGCAGGCGAGGGCGTTACCCTTGCTGACGGCAAGACCTATCACACTGGCGACCTCAAGCCCACCTGGGTCGAGGTAGAGAACGTTCTTGGCTTCGAGATCGAAGACAAGTATCAGGGCAACAGTGCTGCCAATGAGTTCGAGTACTGGAAAGAAAGACTGGGCGAAGTTGACATCGTCAGCGGTCCTGCTGCAAAGCTCACCGAGTACGGCGAAGCAGGCAGCATCGTAAACATCGCTGATTATCTCGACGTAATGCCCAACTTCGCAGCATATCTCGAGGCTAACCCCATCGTTCATCTATCCATCACCGGTAACACCGAGAACGGTGCTATCTACTTCTCCCCCTACTTCGACGGTGTTAACGACATCGAGCGTATGCCTCTTATGAGAACTGACTGGGTTGAAAAGCTCCTCAACGGCGAGGGCAAATTCAGCGCAGCAGAATCCAACAACATTGCAGCTACTCACTACACTCCCTACATGCCCACCAGCGGTAAGGTAGAGATTGACGTTGTTAAGGCTGACCGTTCCGGCACTGAAACCATTACCAAGAAGTCGGATCGTAGCCATGTCGTTCTGTGAGCCAAGGAGTTGATCATTTGGTTTGTCTTCCTAAGACCGCTTGGCCTCCGACTTCATGCCCACCAGCGGTAAGGTAGAGATTGACGTTGTTAAGGCTGACCGTTCCGGCACTGAAACCATTACCAAG
>JAZSNZ010000138.1:0-2381 GCA_045536645.1 Acutalibacteraceae bacterium | reverse complement strand
TCCCTCATCAGAGGGAGCCAGGATACTACAGAGTTTTTCACATAAACACAAATAACCTTTGTGAAGATTTGGAGGTTACAAGGTGTTACAGACTCAGATTCATAACAATGGCATCTTCGGTGGGGTCATTGTAGAAATTCTTTCTGCTTCCCACTTTCTCAAAGCCAAAGGAACGGTACAGAGCCTGCGCAGGCTCGTTTGATTCCCTGACCTCAAGTGTCAGCTCGGAAACTCCCAGTTCCTTTGCGCTGGTTATCAGAGCATAGACAAGCTTTCTGCCGACGCCGTGTCTGCGAAACTGTGGAAATACCGCGATATTGCAGATGTTTCCGAGATCGGCTGCAAAAAGCATTCCTGCGTAGCCTGCTATCTCTTCGCCGCAGACAGCGACGAAAAAGCGAGCAGCCTTGTTGCCTGCCTCAAAGGCTATGCCCTCTTCGCTCCAGGGGTCAGAAAAGCACAGCCGTTCAAGCTCAGCAAGTCTGGGAGCGTGCTCCCTTTCGAGAGGGATGATTTTTATATCGCCGCAGGTGCCGTCCAGCAGAGCGCACACTGCTGAGTATATCTCGTCGCGGCACTGACGGTAAACATCGAGGCTCTGACCGTAAGGGTCAGCAATGCCGTTGCCGAGCACTCTTATCTTGCTTTTGTCTATGCCGAGAGTGAGCAGAGTGTTTGCATGAGAAGGGGTCATGCAGACGATAAGGTCTGCACTGTCAGCAAGAGGCTTTGAAAGCATTCTCGAGCGGTGAGTGCTTAAATCGAGCCCAATCTCACGACAGACGGCAACGGAATAATCCGCAGCACTGTCTCCTGAGCCCATAAGGCCTGCACTTTCAGTTTCCATATCAAAGCCGCGCTGTTCTATCTCGTGGCGTGCTATGTACTCCGCCATAGGGGAGCGGCAGGTGTTTCCCGTACACAAAAATAATATTTTCATAATCAGAGTCCTTTATTTATCTATTGTAGGGAGCGGCGCTTGCGACGATCCGAATAGATGCTTGGCATGATTCTGATGGGCTGGAAAAAATCACCCCAAAGGGGTGATACTGGGAACCCCCGACGAGGGTTCCCAGCGTAAAACAGTCCACCGGACTGTTTTACTGCCCTCCTGCGTTTTGTTTGGATAAGCATTTCGCCATCTGCGGATGGCGACCAAAGACGCTGTCTTTGGAAACTGCCGCCTTTGAAAAGGCGGGCGAAACTTTTGATGATTTATCCCTTTGCATCATACCATGTCTTGCCGATCTTTCCGTCAACCTCAAGCTTAACAGAAAGCTTTGCAGCGTTTTCCATTTCTTCCTTGAGTATGGAAAGTGCCTTTTCTGCTTCCTTTTCGGGAGCTTCCAGAATCAGCTCGTCGTGAACCTGGAGAATGAGCCTTGTTTCCATGTTTTCTGCCCTGAGACGGGCAAAGACCTTTACCATTGCGATCTTGATAATGTCTGCGGCAGTGCCCTGTATGGGCATGTTTCGAGCAACTCGCTCGCCGAAGGCACGCATCATGTGGTTTGAGGAGCTAAGCTCATGGAGATATCTTCTCCTGCCGAAAATGGTCTCGGCATAGAGCTTTTCCTTTGCGGAATCAATCAGCTCCTTCATGTATCTGTCAACCCCTGCATAGGTGTTGAGATAGCCCTTTATATAAGCGGAGGCCTCGGCATTGGAAACGCCGATATCCTTGGCCAGCGAATAAGCGCCGATTCCGTAGACGATGCCGAAGTTTACAGCCTTTGCATGAGAGCGCATGGTAGAAGTGACCTCATCGAGAGGTACGCCGAAAACCTGAGCGGCAGTTATGCGGTGGATATCCTCGTTAGATGCAAAGCCTTCTATCATACGCTCGTCCTTTGCACAGTGAGCGAGCACTCGCAGCTCGATCTGACTGTAGTCGCAGTCGATGAGCACCTTGCCGTTTTCGGCAGTAAAGAATCTTCGCATCTGACTGCCGAGCTCAGTTCGGACAGGGATATTCTGCAGATTAGGCTCAGTGGAGCTGATTCTGCCTGTTCTTGTCTCGGTCTGATTGAAACTTGAATGTATACGCCCATCCTCTGCGATAGTCTTGAGCAGTCCGACGCAGTAGGTGGAATTAAGCTTGCTCAGTGTTCTGTATTGGAGTATCCCGTCAACAGCTTCATGCTGACCGCGGAGAGATTCAAGCACCTCCGCGTTAGTGGACCAGCCTGTCTTTGTGCGCTTGCCGCCCTTGAGGCCAATCTTGTCAAACAGCGCTTCGCCAAGCTGTTTCGGGCTGTTTAAGTTAAATTCATAACCGACTGCATCGTAAATTCCCTTTTCAAGCTCTGCTATCTGCTCTGTCAGCATAGTGCCGAAAAGCTCGATGCCCTGCCTGTCAACAGCCACGCCCGCTGTTTCCA
>JAZSNZ010000024.1:0-7568 GCA_045536645.1 Acutalibacteraceae bacterium | reverse complement strand
CCCTCACCGTTGACGGCAATGCTGTTGAGGGTAACATCATTCCTCCCATCAACGACGGCGGCGTACACTACGTAAAGGCTGTAATGTAATTTCATATTTTCAAAGTGCCTGAGCATATTTGCTCAGGCACTTTTTCTTATCTTCCGTTATATTCCACATATAACTTTTTTGACAGATTTTGTCCAAAGAAGCAAAAACGGCATGGCCGCTTGATGCAGTCATGCCGTTTCTTAATTTTATTCAGCTTAATCCTGAGCCTTAATCAGGTTTTGGAATTACTTCAGCATACCATACCAGGCAATACCTTCATAAATCCATCCAAGTCCTACAAGCATATCGCGTTCTTCGATACTGCCGGTATAGTGGTGGATGCCTGAATATGCATTGGGATTATAAAGTCTGTACAGAGGAACATTATCGGGTGTAGCAGAATTCCATGCAACACCTTCATAAATCCAGCCAACAACAATGAGATTGTCGCGTTCCTGTGCACTCATTGTGTAGTGATGATCTCCGCTGTTGGGGTTAAAGAGACGGTAAACAGGCTCACCTGTGGTAACAGGTGCATTCCATGCAACGCCCTCGTAATTCCAGCCTACACCTACGAGCATATCACGTTCCTCGACGCTGCCGGTATAGAAATGCTCACCGGAGTTAGGATTAAACAAACGGTACATCGGAATAGTTCTGATAGCTTCTTCCCTGCTCTCTCCGCATACATTACAGCTTGTATCCTTATCATCACTGTAAACGTGACCTATTGCCTTTACATATGACTTAACACGGGAGATTTCGCCATCACATACAGCACAGTATTCTACAGTATCATAGAAGCCTTCAACGGTACATGTTGCCTTGACTTCATTCTCCTTAACTGTTGCGCCGGGCATATGTCCTTCTGCCTTGATAGTAACTGTCTCGCGTGATACTTCCCCATCACATACAGTACAGTAGGTTACGTTGTCATAGCTGCCGTCGGTTGTACAGGTTACATCAACCTTGTTTTCAACCTTGACGTCGCCAGCCTTGTGACCTTCTGCCTTGATGGTAATTGTCTCACGTGATACTTCCTTATCACATACAGTACAGTAGGTTGCGTTGTCATAGCTTCCGTCGGTAGTACAGGTTACATCAACCTTGTTTTCTACCTTAACTTCGCCAGCCTTGTGACCTTCTGCCTTGATGGTAATTGTCTCACGTGATACTTCCTTATCACATACAGTACAGTAGGTTATGTTGTCATATCTGCCGTCGGTTGTACAGGTTACATCAATCTTGTTTTTAACTACAACCTCGCCTGCCTTATGACCCTCTGCCTTGATGGTAACTGTCTCGCGTGATACTTCCACATCACATACAGTACAGTAGGTTACGTTGTCATAGCTGCCGTCAGCAGTGCAGGTTGCATCAACCTTATTTTCAACTACAACTTCGCCTGCCTTATGACCCTCTGCCTTAATGGCAACTGTCTCGCGTGATACTTCCTCGTTGCATACTGTGCAGTAGGTTACGTTGTCATAGCTGCCGTCAGCAGTGCAGGTTGCATCAACCTTATTTTCAACTACAACTTCGCCTGCCTTATGACCCTCTGCCTTAACGATAACTGTCTCACGTGACATTTCCTTATCACATATCGAGCAGTGGAGTATGCTGTCATAGCTGCCGTCGGTTGTACAGGTTGCTTCAATTACATTTTCTTTCAGCTCTGAATCCTTGTTATGACCAACAGCTGATTCTACCTTGAATACTGTGTTAACCAGGAAGCCATAATTACCGTCGTTGAAAGTTGCGTAAGTATGAATATTGTATTTGTCGGCTATGTTATAAAGACACATCGGTACATCAACATACCACTCGCCGTCTTCACTCATAGTACCGTCGAGCCACTGCAGTGTCTCGCTCTGACTTGAATTTGCAGGCCATACTGCAAATCTCACAGACTGAACATCCTCAACATCGGAAGTTTTTATGGTCATTACGGACTTATCATCATTCATGGTAACAATCAGAATAACGCCATCTGTTACCAATCTGCCGCTTTCCGTAAACATATACGGAGTACCATCAATTTCAACGCTGCCGGTTGCAAGTGTTCCGTCTTCAAATGCATAGTAAGTATAGCCTTTGTATTCAAGCCAGGTATTCTTTATAGGTTCACCTGCCCAATAGTAAGACAATGTACCGTCTGCATTGACAACGATATCGCCAAGAAGCAGTTTACCGGTTTTGTTATTGAATGTATAAACAACACCATCGATTGCAATTCTGACAGCTGTATAGGTTTTTCCTCCAAGTTCGAGCTCAAATGTCTCTTTTCCGGAGCTGTCTGTAACGAAATGACCATGGCTGTTTGTACGATACCATGCTTCAGGATCAGGATCTGCGCCTGCTTTTACCCAGGAATGTATCTTGGGCAGTCCGGCCCAGTAATAATAGCCTGCCGGGTTGAAATAACCGCGCAGTGTAACGCCGTTATCTGCAAAGTCATAGTAGGCACCCTTTGCCTCTGCTTCAGCATCAGGAATAATCCTTGTACCTGTGGTCATTGCACCGGTACCTGTGTTGAAGTGATAGAGCTTATCATCGATTATACGCCAACCGTAAGTCTTGACACCATCAACATAATAGTATGTTTTTCCGTCGCTCTTTACTGTAAATCCGGAGTATCCGCCGAGAAGCTTACCGTTATCGAAGCTCATAACAACTTCATCAACAATAATATCGATGCCGTCGTAGCCTTCGCCGTTTTCATCGAAGCAGTAAAGTTCGCCGTTGTAAGAAACCCAACCGGAAGAAAGGACACCGAATCTTACATAATGAGTAATACCGTCTTCAATAAATATACCGTTATATTTATTCTGACCTGCACAAACACCATTTTCTCCAAAGTCATAGTAGTATCCGTCCACTTCCCTGACTCCGGTATACATGACACCATCCTTGTAATAAGAATAGCCGCCAACTTCACTTACCCAGCCATTCTTAAGCGCATTGATAAGTGTATATGTATCGGTGAATGTTGCATATACAGATTCGAAATAGCCGCCTTTTTCAGTTGCTCCGCCAATAATTACCTGCTGATTGTCAAAAGGCTTAAGTCCATAAATCTCCTGATTTTCGGGTTTGGAAGCAAATGTAAACAATGCATTTGCTCTTAAGTAGACCGTATAACCGATCTCGCCACTGTTTACAGCAACCAGACGGTTATTGCTATCCCACTGAGCATCTTCTTTAGGCGTAAGCTTAATGCCGCTGAGGATGCAGAGAGGATTTGCTGTCGCAGGATCAATTGCCTGAGTCTGGTCAACCCACTTGAGAACAAGTGTTAACTTATTTGTCTCCTCATCGAAAATCTTATCCTGAAGTGTGAAATATTCATTGACGATAGTCAATTCGGAAATATCCACATCAAAATTGGGGTCAAAGTAAACTTCAGGTCTTACTTCCGTCAGAACACTCACTCGTTCAGCAAGCTGAAGCAGGAAGTTCCATGCTGAAGCATCTGTAGAGTCTGCGCCGGGCAGCATATAGATAAGATCATTAAGCTGCTCGGGAAGAGGAATCTGTGTCATGTCTATTGCGAATGTATAGGATGTCACCATATCCTCATTGGTATCTACAGATATATATGTTATGGTATCCTCGGTTGTGGAGTTGGAAACCTGACGATCCCACGCAAAAATGTGGTTGCCTCCTGTAGCCTGATCAAAGTCAAATGTTGCTTCACCCTGATTATACAAGGAAACAGTCATCGAATTTTCGATGGAAGGATCTGCTGCCAATGTTGCTGTAACCGTAACTTTTCTGACCTCTGTACTGGTAGCTGCAGTAAATACACGACCATTGACAGTACCTGCAGTCTCATTTGCAACTGTAAGTATGATGTCGTTATCGTTATACAGAACTGACTTACCGTCGTAAAGAACTACAACAGGAAGTTCAACACTTTCACCATATACAATATCAATATTCTCTCTTGAGAAATAGACATTATTCGGGATAACACAGTGAATGGTTTTGCTTCCTATAACTGTATCTCCAAGCAGAAGATTTACTTCGATATCACCGATTCTGTGAGCAGTAAGCAAGCCACCTTCGGTAATTGTGCCCCATCTGCTGTCAGATACAGCCCATCTGGTACCTTCAGGCAATTGAGCAGCATTACCTGTTGCACTTACGCCGGATGCTGTGAGCTGAAGTTCTGTACCGACTGTCATATATGCAGTATCACAATCAATAATTGCATGATCAAATGCAGTGGAACTCGGTGCAGTAGAAACCATAAGCAGTGATGTACTTACGGAACGCTCAAAACCATCGGAAGGATTATTTACAAGAGTTACCTTGTCGTCGCCTTCCTGTCTTGCAGCAAATGTTGTAGATCCGCCGCCATCAAGGTTTACCGCATCAACGCAGCCTGCCTCAAGCATGATCTGCGCAATTTCTTCCATACTGCCGCCGCAGGAAACAGGCTCCTGACGACCATCAAGTACCATGAATACTACCTTGCCGGTTCTGGTAATACCTACTGCAGTTCTGCTGGCGCGATTATCGTAGTAACTGCCGCTTGCAGAAACAGAGATCTTTCCATCCTTTACAAGAGTGGATCCGAATGCAGCGATACCTTCCTTAACCTGGTCCTTCATTTCATAATATTCATCAGTAGTACCAATCACTGCTTTTCCGTTTTTAAGAATACCGAAGAATCCATTGTTGTTTGGCTTCTGATACTCTACACCATTCATAACAAGCAGTCCACTGGGTTCACCTGTGGTCATGTTGTAACCTGCTCCGTTGATGCCTACAATAGCCTGATAGTTCTCAATATAATGTTCACTTTCAGGATCACCATACTTTGCCTGAGCTGCAGCAACCTGATCGGTGACACGCTGCATTCCCCATGAAGTAGGATCATTATCCTTATAGTTTGCATATACATTTACGTACTCACTATTGATATCAGCAGTTGCAATATAATACTTGATCTGCTTGTCATCTGCTGTATATGCAGTGTGTATTTCCTGAGTTATACCGGGTGCGAGATTGGAATATTCACTGGAAAATACTGTGTAATAATCATTACCATTAATCTCAACATAGTCACCGGCGAGTTCGCACAGATAGTCTGCAAAAGAATAGCAGCAAGCTCTTCTCAGTCCGGGCAGATCATCTGTTTCGAAAGTTCTGGTGCTTTCAAGTGTTGTTACAACCTTGTTGCCTGTGTACTGATTGTAAACAGCCTCACGGATTGCATCTCTCTTGGTTACACCGCCAAATCTGTTTTTAAGCAGATAATCCGCACGCTGCTCATCAGTCAGATCTTCGGTGAAATAGTTTATGAAAATTGCTGTGAAGTCACCTGTGTGATAATCGATCTTCTTAAGCTCTGTCATAATGTAGAAGCCATCAAGATCTCCGTACATGTCATCTCGGCCAAAGGTATCATCTTCAGCCATATCAACGCACAGATACTTTTCAGAAATCTCAGCAAGCATTTCTTCCACAGTACCACTTACGGAATGTCTGTCAGCCAGAGTGGCAAGGTCAACCAGGTCGCCTGCCCAACCTGCAACGTCAGCATGATTTACGCTGAAATTATTGTTGTAGGTAATATCCATTGTTCCAAACATATGCCCAAAGTCAACGTTATTGCCATTGGGAATTTCAAATCCGTAAATATCCTTCAGACTGCTTATGGTAAGCATTTCTTCCTGAACGCCTATCTCGCAGTTGAGCATATCTTCCATCTGATTGACAAATTCAGCAAAACCTGCATCCTCATAGCCTGCCATGATATTCCAGGAACCGCTGTTGTAACGATCAACACCGGTACGAATATACTTAATAACAAGGTCTACAGGATCCTTGCCGGGATTCATTCTGACATATTCTGATGCGATTTCTTCCAGAAGTGAAAGATTTAAGATAAATGTATCATAATCTCTTATTCCGGGCTTTTTGAGCATGGGTATTTCTACCTTTGTGCTGTAAGAGCAGCGAGTGCAATACTCATATGCATCATGGCCGGGTGCAGTATATGTTGCAATTTTTGAATCAACCTGCTCAATATTATGACCAAGTGCATCAATCTCACTCTGCTTTTTGATTACGGTTCCGCAGACAGAACAGTGAGAACCTGATGTCAGACCTGTGGATATACAGGTTGCAGGCACCTCTTCATCCTCAACTACATTATGTTCAGTACATACCGGGGTATCCAGAAGAACCGCATCATCAGCTTCCTCTTCTATCAGTTCAAAGCAGTCCAATGTCAGAGCAGCGGTCAGATCATCTATTCCGCTGTTGCTCTTTATCTCAACAGTAATGCTTTCTCCTGCCTCAAGCTCTTCGAGACATGTTCCTGATGCAGCTGCATCATTTCCTGCAATTTTCAGACTGTCGAAATATTTTGCACTGTATTCAAAGTATACTGTCTGTGCAATGTCTGTGTTATTGATAATCTCAACAACATTTGTGTTTTTTGAAAAAAGCTCACCTGTAGCTGTTACACGAACCACACCGTCAGAATTGACGCCTGTTCCCTCTGAATCCTTAACGATGATACCCTCGTCAAGAAGATACATAACGGAAGGAACGGTTACTTCCTTGTTCAGCTTGAGATCCAATGCCTTACAGAATCTTACATAGTTTACTGTATTGTCATCTTCGGCAATCTCATCTACTTCTTCATCTGTGAGCGTTGCGGCATCTTCTTCTATTTTTTCTGTTGCCAGAGCAATAGCAAGCAGAGTCTCTTCATCAGCCTCTTCAATCATCTCAGCGATTTCATCGTCAGATGTTTCATTGGTAATTTCATACTGAGCGACAACCGCATCAATCTGAGCCTGAATCATTTCCTTTGTTATCTGCTCAACAGACTCTGATTCAGTATCTGTTTCTGATACATCATCGGATTCAGATGAAGTATCAGTCTCAGAAACAATCTCAGTTTCGAGCTCATCGATTGTTTCGTTTTCTTCTGTTACTTCATTTTCCTCTTGTGTCTGTTCAGCAATGAAAGATTCCTCAGAACCGGACTCTACATCAGAATTTGACAATTCATTAACTTCTGATGCAAAAGCCTGTGTGGGAATCATGGCAAACGCCATAATAATCGCGAGTAAAAGTGCTAAACATCGTCTCCATAATTTTTCACACATTTTTTATTTCCTCCATTCTTGTTTATGTAAACCACTCAAGCATATCATACCTGAATGAATTGTTTTTCAAATAAAAAATGTATTTAATCACTATGCTATATTTTAACATATTTAAAAGGTTTTGTCCATACTTTCTTTTTTAATTAACAACTTTCTCAGCCGGTTATTTTTGATCCATATTTTCACATCACAAAACTGACTTTCCCGCTGATATCCTCATTTCCACAACGATGAAAAGGCGTCCGATTATTTCTGCTCTGTGTATGTTCAGCAATATAAAAACGGCATGGCCGCTTGATGCAGTCATGCCGTTTTTGGTTTTATTCAGCTGAATACTCAGCATTAATCAGGTTTTGGAATTACTTCAGCATACCATACCAGGCAATACCTTCATAAATCCATCCAAGT
>JAZSNZ010000270.1:0-3643 GCA_045536645.1 Acutalibacteraceae bacterium | reverse complement strand
ATGAACCTTATCATGAACGAAGCAGGCGAGTTTATCGAGGTTCAGGGCACAGGTGAAGAACGCTCCTTTACAAGAGCAGAGCTAAATGAGCTTTTAGAGCTTGGCGAAAATGCTATTCGTCAGCTTATGGAGTTACAAAATAACGTTATTTAACTAAAACAGCCTCGCCGAACCCGGCGAGGCTGAAATTTTATTACAATCAGTATTTATTTTTTCTTCGGGGGTTCTGCTCCCATTCGAACTTCCGCAGATCTTATAAGATTGAGAAGTGACGGGGCAAACAGCGGAAATGCCTTCTGGAGGGATTCTTCCGAAAGAGAAAGAACCTCGGGATTTTCAAATCCTTCGAGCTCGTTTACGCCCTTGCCTGCAGCCAGCATTGCAATCTTACCCTCGAGAACCTCCATTGATGCACTGGACAATGCCTTTGACATGCCCTCGTTTACCTGGAAGAAGCTCTTTGTGTTCTTGGGATTTGAGAAGTACATAACACGGAACATCTTATATACGGCCAGCATCAGATAAGCGGAAATCTCGCTTGTAAGCGCCTTGCACTTTGCCTGCTGGAGCATTGAAAACAGTATGTTCAGTGAGTTTGCTATTATCTTTTTGTTGAGGATAGGAACAGGAGAGCCCATGTACTTCTTGTCCTCTGCCGCCTCGGGCTCGGGAATATCGTCCACTGTCAGGATAGCACCGTTTCTGTCGGTGGAACGTCCGAGAAGATAATCACAGGATACTCCGTAGAAATCAGCACAGTGTACGAGGAAATCAAGACCGCACTCTCTGATTCCTCTCTCATAATGTGAAAGCAGCGCCTGAGATATACCCAGCGCACTCGCCGCTTGTTTTTGTGTCAACTTGCGTTCTGTACGCAAAAGTGTTATAATCCTGGGGAAGCTGTCGTTCACTCGTTACATCTCCTTCTTTGGGGTGCTTTAGAATAATATCATAAACAAATAGTAATTTCAACAAATATTTACACCTTTAGCGAATTGAGGACAAATTTATGAAAACATACCAAATTCACTTCATAAGACATGGTATTATTGACGGTAATTTTTCCGGTCAATATATCGGCAGTACAGACGTATCCCTTGCAAAGGCAGGAGTAGAGAGACTGCAATACCTCGCTGAAAACTGCGAATACCCCGGGGCAGGTGCTTTTCTGACCAGCCCTATGAAAAGATGCACCGAAACCCTCTCTATCCTCTACCCCGAGGCAAAGCCTGTTGTGATTGATGCTTTCCGTGAAATCTGCTTCGGTGAGTTTGAGGGAAAGTCCGCTGCCGAGCTTAAAAACAACAAATGGTTCTCCGAATGGATAAATGCAGGCGGTGTTGATGCGCCTCCCGGCGGTGAGTCGGGGGCTGATTTTGCCGCTCGTGTGTGCGAGGCCTTTGAGCTTACTGTTGCCGGACTTATGAAGACAGGCATAACAAGTGCTGTTATCGTTGCCCATGCAGGCACTATAATGACAATTCTCAGCCGTTACGGTCTGCCGCAGGCTCCCATGAGCGACTGGATGATGGATGGCGGCTGCGGCTATTCTGTGCGCATTCATCCCCAGCTCTGGACAAGCGGCAGGGTGTTTGAGGTCTATGATACACTTCCCCTCGATGTTATCCCCGACGAAGAGCAGGAAAGGCTCTATGATATCGGCAGGGAGGCATCGGGTAAGGCAGGAGAAACCGAAGAATAAGTTTAAAAGGGATTGGCTTATGCCAATCCCTTTCAGACTGTCAAAGAACCTCTTTATAGCCTCCCTCTGACGATGGGAGAAGACTTCATAAATGAAGTCGGTTTTGCGTAGCAAAACTCGGATAGAGATTTGTCAAAACCGCACAACTATGCGGTTTTGGACTACCCCTCAGTCACTTAAGTTCGCCATTGGCGAACTTGGTGACAGCTCCCCTGACAAGGGGAGCCGAGAACAGACTTTATTTACAAGCTCAAAGGGATTGGCAGTCGCCAATCCCTTTTCTTTATTAACTTTGCTTAAACACAATATCGTCAATAAATTCTCCTGTTTCAAGGCTATAAACATGTACAACCAACGTATCTGTTACATTTCCCTGTCCCTGTGCCCTGTTCACAGTCCATTTTCCGTTATCTCCTCTTTCATATCCGCCTGTCAGACCTGAAATGCCTTCACACACTAAATCAATTCCCTCAATATTATCCCATTCGTCGGCGGTTCCTTCAATACAAACGCTTATTCCGAGGGGCGTTTCCGTTATAGTCGCCTTCTCAATATACAAGCCTGAAATTATATTGGAATCCACAGGAAGATAGATAATTTCAGAGGTTACAGGAGCTTCCGAAACAGAAAACGGCAATTCCTTCTTTGTTTCCCTGACGCCGGGAGCTGTTACATACACCGTACATATCCCTTGCTCTGAGGATATGTCTCCTTCCACATAGCCCTGCACCAGCAACAGCATCTGCCCGTCTGATACACGTTCAAAATACACCATGCCGCCTCCGATATCAAACCCGCTATCAAGAAGATTTGCATTTACTTTCATAAGCTCTTTTCCCTTTGAGGCAGCATATTCCCCAAGAGTCATATCGGATTCTATGTCTATAAATCCCGTAGGATCATCATATTCGCAATCGGTAGGTATAAGGAAATATTTATCAGAGCAGGTCACTTCTATCGCTACTGATATTTCATTAAGATCGCAAATTGTTTCAGTGACTGTACAGCTCCATTCCTCGGTATCAGCCTTATTGTTCTGCACAACTATATACTCGTCGGCCTCTTCCGGCAAATCTCTTCCTGATTCCTCCGACAGGCTGCGTACACCCCATAAACGTGATGCACTTGCGGTAATTGCTATCGAAAGCATCAGGCATGCTGCAATTGCAAGGACAATTACTTTTTTCATATTTTTTGTTGAATGCTTAACGTTCATTGCCAATTTCCTTTCCGAAGGTGACCGCATTCCGTTTGTTCCGACAATAATTTCTTCAATATACGCTTCATCGAGCATATCCATTACTTCGTAAAGCAGTTTTTTATTCACAGGGCGACACCTTCTTTCATAAGATATTTTCTGAGTCTATTGCGTATACGGAAAAGGCGTACCGAAACAGCGTGAGCTGTCATATTTGACGATCGGGAAATCTGAGACACAGTAACGCCAAGCCAGTATCTTTGAACAAACAGCCAACGGTCCTGCTTTGAAATTCTTTTAAGAAACCTATTGATTGCTTCGGCAAGCGCCTTTGCCTGATACTCCGATTCAACCTCCGCAAGATCAGGTATGCATTCAGCAAGCTCATCAAGTGCAGCATCATAAAAACTGTTGCGTCGGTATGCCGAATTATATGTATATCTTTTGAGCGAAATATTTCTCGCGGTTTTGCAGGCATACGCGCCTAAGTACTGTGGACATTGAGGAGGAATGCTTTTCCAGAGCTGAAAGTATGTGTCATTTACGCATTCTTCAGCATCCTGTGGGTCCTTCAGGATACTGTGTGCAACCTGTCTGACAGCCGCCCCGTACTTTGCATTCAATTGGGTAATTGCCTGTTCTGAGCGCTTCCAGAACAACTCTACTATCTCACGGTCATCCAAATACGCCACCTCCTTCCCGTTACATCTATAAAGTACACATTCACAGCCAAATATCTCACA
>JAZSNZ010000228.1:0-3943 GCA_045536645.1 Acutalibacteraceae bacterium | reverse complement strand
GACATGGCTACGATCCGACTTTAAAAAACACGATTATTCTTGCATTCGGAACATTTTTCCCGAAACTTGCTATAATCGTCACACTTCCGATACTCACAGCATTTCTCACTCAGACCGAGTACGGAACTTATGATCTGGTGTTGACACTGGTTGCGCTTATTCTTCCTGCAGCAACTCTTCAGATACATTCTGCCGCATTCAGATATCTTATTGATGTACAGCATGATGAAGCGGAGAAAAAATCCATAATAACCAATATTTACGGATTTGTCCTTCCGACCTCTTTTGCTGCACTTCTGATACTGTTTTTTGCATTGGTGGGTCAGCCTATATACATAAGACTGGCAATATGCGCCTATTTCCTTTTTGATATGCTTGTAAATGCTAACAGGCAGATCATAAGAGGTCTTGGAAGAAATGTTGACTATGCATTCAGTTCATTCATAAGTGCCATTGGACAGATAGCGCTGACCGTTTTGCTCGTTTTTGTAATAAAAGGTGCTTTACTCGGAGGTCTGATAGCCCTTGCAACAGCAGAACTTATTGCAACAGCACACCTTATGTTTTTTGGTGGTATCTATAAGTATATAGATTTCGGTAAGTTAAGTTTTGCAAGAACAAAGGAACTTCTTGGCTACTCATGGCCCATGGTGCCGAACAGTCTTTCACAATGGGTTATGCATGCATCAGATCGCCTTGTGATAACAGCATTCCTCGGATTACCTGCAAATGCTGTTTTTGCTGTTGCATATAAGATACCGTCCATACTTTCCTTTGCACAGGCAACATTCAACATGGCATGGCAGGAGAATGCGTCCATCGCTTCAAAGGATGAGGACGCACCGAAATATTATTCCACTATGTTTGAATGGCTGTTTGATATCGTTGCAGGATGTATGGCGATACTTGTCGGTATAACTCCCATTCTCTTTGAAATACTAATTAAAGGCGATTATGAAGAGGCATATAACCATATTCCAATTCTTTATCTTGGAATGTTCTTTTTCACGCTTTCTTCTTTCTGGGGAGGAATATATGTAGCGTATAAAAAGACTAAGATTATAGGATTTACTACACTTATTGCTGCTTTGGTTCATCTTGTTATGGTTCTTGCCCTTATAAAATTTTGGGGAATATATGCGGCGTCTGCAGCAACACTTGTAAGCTACATTGTTCTTTGCGTTATGAGACTGATAGGTGTAAAGAAATTCATAAAGATCAAATACAGGTGGACTCATATTGGAATAGTTTGTGCGCTCCTTTTTGCACAGTGTGCAATTACCTATTTTGATAATATAATTTTTGTTATTCTGAATTTTGTAATTGGTCTTGCTTTTGGAATTATACTTAACAGAAATCTGATTAAGTCAATTCTCAATAAGGTTTTTTCCAAGATTAAAAAATCAAATACAAAAAATGCATAATTTATTTATAATCCCTCTGCACATATATTATTTGTGTGCAGAGGGATTATTGGATGGTGGTAAAAGTGAGGCAGTAATATCATGGTTTCGTACATCTGTTAGATTTACGTAACTTTCACGTGGACTTATGCTGTCTTGACTTTGTTTTTTTATTGTGATAAAATTTTACATAATTTATATAAAGTGTGTGGAGGCGGAAATATGAGCGAAAAGAGCAAAAAAATCATTAAGATCTCACTGGTTTCATTTGGCTGTATCGTTGTAGCCGCACTTATTATTCTGATAAGCTTGGTATGGTCAGTTATGGACAATATCACATATTTAAAAGGTAATGATCTGTCAATACCAGAAGACCTTGACAGCATTGTACTTGATGATGAATCAGGAACAGATGCTGATATAGTCAGCGGCGCCGATCAGATAGATGATGAACTTATGATGGAAATTGACAGCGAAGTTTCAGGAGTAAAGGTTGATGAGAACAATTTAAGATACGAGAAAGGTGTTAAAAATATACTGATTCTCGGAATTGACAGCAGAAGCGTAAAGAGTACAAAATCTCGTTCCGATGTAATGATTATTCTTACAATTAACGATAATACTAAAAAGATAGTAATGTCTTCCATAATGAGAGACACTTATGTAAGTATACCGGGAAGATCCACAAACACAAAGATCAATGCAGCCTGTGCGTTTGGCGGTGCCCCCCTGGCAGTTAAAACTGTTGAGAGTGCATTTGGAATAAAGATCGATAATTTTGTCGTTGTAAATTTCTATTCATTTATGGACATTGTTGATGCACTGGGCGGCGTTGATGTTGAGATCAACAGCAGTGAAAAAAAGTACATCAATATGTATATAAGGGAAATAAACAGAAAAAATAAACTGCCGCTTGAACAAGGGCAGTTGACAAAGACAGGCTCAAGTGTACATCTTACAGGCAAGCAGGCAATGGGATATGTTCGCGTAAGATATTCCGGAAACGGAGATTACGAGCGAACAGAGAGGCAGAGAGAAGTTCTTGAACAGATGATTACAAAAGCAAGAAATGCCAATTATGGTGATCTTATTAACATTCTTGACTCTGTCACCGAAAACACAGCAACTGATATGTCATCGATGGAACTTATTGGCTACGCAGCAAATGCAGGAAAATATCTCAACTATGACATTGAGCAGCTGAGAATACCCATCAATGGCACATATAAGGGTGGCACATATAAGGGCGCATGGGTGCTCAGAATTGACTTTAACAAAAACAGAGATGCATTATATGAGGCGGTTTTCAGTTCATAAGATGTGTCCGATTGATATATTTGAACTACTATGATGCGTTTTATTCAATTTCAGGATTTCGGGAGGCGGCAGGTGTTGTATGTTTAACATTGATTTTCATTCTCATATTTTGCCTGGAATGGATGATGGAGCCAGAAATCCTGAAATGTCAAAACAAATGGTTGAGTTGCTTGCTTCGCAGAATGTGAATGTGATTTTTGCAACTTCTCATTTCAGAAAACATAAAGATAAAATCGAGGATTTTTGCAGAAAAAGAGAGTTTTCGTATAGCCTGCTCAATGACTTCCTTGATAATGATCTTTTATCGAGGATACGTTTTGGTGCAGAGGTTGCAGTTGAACGAAACCTGTGTGAAATGGAGGATCTTGCTGCGCTTGCGTATGAAAATACAAACTGTATTCTGCTTGAACTTCCCTACAGGCCGTATGCATCATGGATCACTGAAGAAATAACCAATATTTCATATGAACATGGACTGATTCCGGTTATTGCTCATGTTGACAGATATGCTCAAATTTACTCTGACGATGATTACAGAGAGATTTTTTCTATCGACGGGGCTATCTTTCAGGTGAATAATGAAGGATTTTTGCAGAAAAGTTCCCGTATGCTGATTAAGAATATGATTTCAGAGGACTTACCTTTTATTCTGGGAAGCGACAGCCATAACATGGGAGACAGAATGCCTAATTTTGATATACCGGGTAAATATTTAAAAAAATATACAATGAATTCTTATGCAGCTGATCTTAGAGATTATATTTTAACATCTTAACAGCTGTTTCAAAAAGTTTCTTATCTGTATTATTTGATAGGAGAGACGTACTTTGAATAAGACACTTCTTATTATGGCGGCAGGAATGGCATCGAGATATGGCGGTGGTAAACAGGTCGCAGGTTTTGGTCCAAACGGTGAGATGCTGATGGAATATTCAATAAGAGATGCAAAAAAAGCAGGTTTTGATAATGTTGTATTTGTTATTTCATCGGTTATGATGGATGGATTTCCAAAAATGATTGAGGAAAGAGTGAAAGGTATGGAGCTGAATTATGCAGTTCAGTCCTTTGATACTCTTCCTGAGTGGTTCAAAGTCCCTGAAGACAGAATAAAACCCTATGGTACCGTTCATGCAGTATTGGCTGCAAAAAACCTAATAAAAACTCCCTTTGCTGTTCTCAATGCTGATGATTTTTACGGTGAGCAGGCATTTTATGATATGGCT
>JAZSNZ010000040.1:0-18894 GCA_045536645.1 Acutalibacteraceae bacterium | reverse complement strand
CAGATCTTCAAGGTCAAGGAAGGCATCAACTACAACCCCGGCGATCCCAACTATGACCTGTTCAAGCTGGCTATGAAGGTCTCCGCAAAGAGACTCTTCCCCAACTTCTCTTTCCTTGATGCACCCTTCAACCTCCAGTATTACAAGGAAGGCGACTACAACACCGAAGTCGCTTACATGGGCTGCCGTACCCGCGTTATGGGCAACGTCTATGACCCCAGCAGAGAAGTCACCTGCGGCAGAGGCAACTTAAGCTTTGTTTCTATCTACCTGCCGAGAATCGGTATCGAATCCGAGGGCGATATCGGCAAGTTCTATGCTATTCTTGACAGCCGCATCGAGCTTTGCTGCCGCCAGCTTCTCCACCGCTACGGTATTCAGTGCTCCAAGAAGGTGAGAAACTACCCCTTCCTCATGGGTCAGGGCGTATGGATCGATTCTGACAGCCTTGATATCGACGACAGCGTAGCAGAGGTACTCAAGCACGGTACATTCTCCGTCGGCTTCATCGGTCTTGCTGAGACTCTTGTAGCACTCGTCGGCAAGCACCACGCAGAAAGCGAAGAGAGCCAGAAGCTGGGTCTTGAGATAATCGGTCACATGAGAGAATATCTCAACAACAAGAGCCAGGAATTAAAGCTCAACTTCACTCTTCTTGCAACTCCTGCAGAAGGTCTTTCCGGTCGTTTTGTCCGCATAGACAAGCAGAAGTACGGCAAGATCGAGGGTGTTACCGACAGAGATTACTATACAAATTCTTTCCATGTTCCCGTATATTATCCCTGCAATGCATATAACAAGATTCAGCTTGAGGCTCCCTATCATGCACTGACCAACGCAGGCCACATCAGCTACGTTGAGCTCGACGGCAACGTCTGCAACAACATCGACGCATTCGAAAGCGTTATCCGCTGCATGAAGGAAGCAGGTATAGGCTACGGCTCCATCAACCACCCCGTTGACCGTGACCCCGTCTGCGGCTACACAGGCGTTATCGGCGATGAGTGCCCCCGCTGCGGAAGACGTGCCGGCGAGCCTGTTGACGAAAACAAGCTTCGCGAGCTTCGCAAGATGTATCCCAATATGCCCCATCATGTCGGGCTCGAATAATTGATTTCATAAAATTTGAAAGGAGAGTAATTTTTATGAACGTAACCGTTAATGAAAATAACGTAAAGCAGGTCGGTGAAGGTGTCGATTTCGAGAGAATCCGCAGAATCACAGGCTATCTCGTAGGTACCATCGACCGTTTCAACGATGCAAAGAGAGCAGAGGAGTCTGACAGAGTAAAGCACACTCTTTCCTCCGCTAACTGAATTTATTTATAGAATAAACGGCCATGGACTCCGCAGGAGCCCTTGCCCGTTGTTTTTTATTTGCAGGAAACGGTTTCTCAATATGATCTTCCTTCTTTATCCGAAACATAACAATCAGCGGTCAATGCCCGTTTCTGAGCACTGACCGCTGGTTGTTTTATCTGTTATCGTTCATTATTTCATAGTCTATGGTCGGGTCTCCGCCGATGACATTGTTGATGTCAAAGGGAACTGAGCCGTCCTGCATAGGGGACATCAGGGGGAAATTCTGCTGCATTCCCTGCTGAGTCTGTCCTGCCTGACCTGCCATTGCCTGCTGTCTCTGCTGACGCAGATTCTGCTTTATTATGCGCTTCTTTCTGTCTGTTTCAACCTTTGATACTCTGTAGGCAAAGTAGGGCATACATATCATGGCAACAGCCGCTGCACCCACAGTCAGTGCGATTGCCACCCACACATTCCAAGGAATTGTCAGCTTTTCCTCATCTTCCTCTTCATCATCACCGTCCGATTTATCCGTTGTTTCAATCTCCGGCACAGCATCCGATGCTATTTCCTCAATTCCGGAATTGCCCGGATCTGCATCCACCTCAAACGCTGAGGCACTTGCAGAAGCCTTAAGTACAGTGCCCGAAGGCATATCAATATCCGACCATGTGCGAACACCGTTTTTGTTCTTTATTTCAAGGCATACACTGCCGCCGAGAATCTCAATATTTATCTGAGCATTTTCATCTGCGGTCAGAACCGACTTTACAGAATCAGCGTACATAAATCCGTTCTGGGCACTGCCGCTGAAGGAAAAACCGTTCTCTGAAAGTATTATTGTCTGGTCATTTGTCTGCACTGTAAGCTTTACATTGCCGGAAACTGTTATTTCAACAGGCTTCTCCTCTGCCTTCTGCTCGTTTCTGAAAACATTCCTTGTAACTGCATTGGCAAATTCCGAGGTATCCGCCGCACCCGACAGAATATTGCATATAAGTCTTATGCTGTCTTCGTTTGATACCAGTTCCACAGTGTCGGTGTTTTCAAGGATATAAGGAGGACGGGCAGATTCAAAATTCATGGAGGCGCTCTTAAGTCCTGTCAGTCCGTCGCCGTCAAATGATGCGTTTATTCCTGATATCTCACCATTCTGCATTTCGACAGATTCCACCGTTGTCCTGCCTGTTCCTGCAACGATGTACGCACCGCCGAACTCACCGCTTCTTATAAGGTCATAAACGTCTTTAAGTGCAGCGCTGTCCGTGCCCTTGACAAAGGCGCTCTGTGCTCCTGCATCGGTAAGAGCTTCGCTTCTCGACAGCTTCCCGATCATCTTGCCCGTAAAGCTGACTGTTCCCACATCGGGCTCCTCGGGAACAAGAGAATAAAGGGCAGGCAGTGACGCCGAAGCTTTATTGATATTGCCTCGCACAGCATAAGCACCCTGTGCAAACATTCCCGATTTCATCATGTAAAATGCCTTCTCAGTGCCATAGAAAGGTGTTCCGAGAGTGATCAGCTTTGAAACGGAATCCGCACCGTTTTCAGAAATATAATAACAGGCGACAAGTCCTCCTGTATTATGTCCGATGAGAGTAATATCGCTCCAGCCGCCCTTTTCAATCAGCTTTTCAAGGCCGGCAACAGCATTTGCGGCACTGTATCGCCAATCCCATTCATACAGCACAACGTCGCTGTCCGAGCACACTTTCTTTGCTTCTTCCAGCAGTGCCTTGTAAGTATCCGCTGTTCCGTAGTCGCTGCCTGCAACGGCGACGCTTGTCTTGTTTGCAGCCACGTTGCCAAGATCAAGCTCTGTGTAAATGCCCGACTTATCGGCCCACAATGCATTCGTATCGCTGTCCGATAAGAGCGAGCCGCCGAGACCTGCGATGACTATTACCGCCTTTTCGGGGGTGGTGTCGGCGCTTCCCGAAAGCGGAGCCTTATCGCCCCACTCGATTACAAAGCTTAGGTATCCGCCCTCTGCCTTTCCGACGTTCCATTCGTCCGAGCCGCCGCCCATCATCATGTAAGCGGTGCCGTCAATCACGCTGGTCTGCCGCGCCCACTTGAAATAAAGGGCACTCTCGCCGTTCTGCCATCGGAAATCCTTGTCCTCATTACCGTTTGACATTCCCATGTAGGCGGTTTTGTTGCCCAGTGAACGGAGATAATCGGCAATGAATTTGTTCTCTGCCTCCGAGCTTATGGTTGCAAGATAACCGCCCTGCATCTCGCACCATGTGGAGGCCTGTGTCCATGAAAGCTGCATGGTAACATAAAGATAGTTATGCCCCATATATTCTTTTGAGTTTTGCTTCAGTTCCTGTGCATTTGCAGAAAGGTCAGTGGTTGATGATATTCCCGTATTCTGATTGTTATTCTGGTTATTATTCTGCTCGGGTACTGTGACTGCGGGAATGGTTGAGCCGCTCTCACAAAAAGCAGCATTGCCAATGACAAAAGCTGTCTTTTTCTCATTTGTCGCTGTGTCGCCCATTCGTATTGTTACTTCGGCGGCTCCGTTTATCTCAGCCTCTATTTTCACAGGGTAACTTGTAGATGGTGTCAGAGTTTTGGTGCAGACCACAGTTTCACCGCTGAACACCTCAAGCTTTACCGCATAATTCGAATCGTTCTCGCTGGTCTTGTCAAGGTCAACATATCCTGCAAAGAATGCCGCAGCGTTCTTCACTTTATATGTAAGCGTCACAAAGCTCGCTCCGTCATCGCCGTCCCTTGCAAGGAGAACTCTTATACCATTGTTGTATACCACACCGCTCTTGCCTGTCACAACGGCAGATTCGGTCACAGCACTGTAGGTACTGCTGCCGGAATCCTTGAGCACGCCTTCAGGCTCCCCTGCATTGAGGTAATCTATGGCTTGAGCCTTTACGGTAATTCCTGTATTTGTGAATACAGATAGTAATATTATCGCCAGACATAACAGACCGGCGATACGTTTATACAGCTTATTCATTCGGCAAAGCTTCCTTTCTGCCGTAAAATTCTTCACTACGTATTTTACCATACTTTTTCCTGTCTTTCAATATAAAACGAAACACTCACATTTTCCTCTGATGAATTAAAAATTTATATACAATTGTTATGATTAAAGTTCATTGTTTTGCCTTGAAATGTGTATACGTTTCGTGATAATATTATAAAAGCGAAAAAATTCGGAGTTGGTCTGTTTGAGCTACGTTAATATTCCTTCCTACGAGGGCAGTCAGCCCTTTATATATGTTTATTATGCAGAGGATGACACCCGTCTTGCTCTGCCTGTTCTGACGCGCCTTTATAACGAGG
Source organism: Acutalibacteraceae bacterium (assembly GCA_045536645.1). GTDB lineage: Bacteria > Bacillota > Clostridia > Oscillospirales > Acutalibacteraceae > JAISGQ01. The sequence continues at coordinate 14,278 of JAZSNZ010000040.1, read as the reverse complement.
GCATGAGGATGTGGTCATGGAACGGCTGCGTAAATCCAAGCGATGTACGTGCCTCACAGCGCATTTCTTCCTGCGCCGCTCTGCTCATATTTCTCTCCGATAATCTCAACCGTGACATCGAACGTGAGTATTTCGAGGCGATGGAGGCTTTGCGCTGCAACAAAATTAAGTATTTCGTGCGTCTTTCCGATGTTGAGCTTCCCTTTGACTGGGGCAAGTCTGACACCAATGTGGTAATTGACTACGCACGAAGCAACGAGGCTGCATTCTGGCTTTCTGTCTACGACAGCGATATACTGGAGCGCTGCCGTGGCTCATGGCCTAAAAAACCCATAAAGACAGGACTTTCTGCCTTTGATGCGGTGGACAGCAGCGAGCTTTCCGATGAATACTCAAACATTCTCAAAATAATCGGGGATTCCCCTGCTCTCGATCGCTCGGGAGTTCCCATAAACGCAGAGGACATCGCCCTTTTTGCAGGCGCCGCTGACGAATCGGCTTCCGAAAAAAGCGAGGACGAGAATCTGCCGGTTTACGTCGACGAAATAAACAACAGGAGCATTCAGGACCTTTTCGGAATGCTCGACGAAATATCCGCATCCACCCGTCAGCGAGCAGAGGAGATGCAGCAGTCTGCCGAAAAACGCCGACAGGAGCAGGAAAAGGCCGCAATGGCCTCCGCTTCACTGCCATTTCAGCAGGATAATGCACCCTCCGTTCGTTCTGATGAGCCGCCTGTACCTGCGCTGAGCTTCACTGTATTTGCTCAGTCGGTTGAATCCGCGGCAGCTGAGATGTTCGGCGAGGAATCCATCAGCGAACAGTTTGATGTGGAGCTTCCCGAACCTGTGATGGAGGATATCCCTATTGTGGATATTTCCGAACTCAGTGAAGAACCCGCAGCGGAACAGCCCTCCTTTGAGGAGTTTATAGATGATCTTGCAGAATCTGCTGTCTCAACGGAGGAACAGGCTGCTGCAGAAGATACAGAGGTGCCGGCCGCTGCAGAGAATACAGAGGAAAGCGAAGAAGCTTTTTATCTTCCCCTTTCTGCCAATGCAAAAACCGTGGAAATTGAGGAAGAAGAGCCGATTTCCTTCCTTCTCCCCCCTGCCAGCGGAAGTCTTACGGGATACACGCTGCCTGATGATAACTATATGTCCACGGTTTATCTTGAAAACGAGGACGAAACACCTGCCGCACTGTCTGCTGCCGATCGTGCAGCTGCAGCGGAAGAAAGCAGAAAGCAGTTTGAATCCGCCATTGAAAATGCCGCATTCAAGGTAACGGGCAGAATAGTTGCACGGCACAGTATGGGCATACACAGTATGGGCCTGAAGGTAAAGAAGAGCGGAAAGAAAGTAAAACCCACCGCAGGGCAGAAGATAAAGACCGTCAAAGCGGTGACTGCCGCACCGAAGCACCCTGCCGCAAAACAGAGCAGACCCGAGCAGTCACTCAGCCGTGTGGAACGCAGAAGAAGCCGCCGAAAGGGCGCTTCTCTTGAAGAAACAGCCGAGCTTCAGGAGACACGCAGGATAAGTGTGGTTCCCGACCCTGTCCGTGTAGTACCTCCTGTGGCTCCTCCCGTTCCTGCCGCACCCCCTGTTGTCACTCCCCCTGCGGAGACAGTACCGTCAGCTCCTGCAGAAGGTGAAGAAACTGCAAAGAATGTACGCAAAAAGCGCCATCCCCATAATTCCTCGGGACTTGTTGGAATGCTCCGCCAGCTCCGTTCACAGCAGAACGCCCAGGCAGAGCAGAACACAGAAAACACCGCAGAGGAAACAGAATAAAAGAAAAAGACCTGTGCATTTTCAATGCACAGGTCTTTTAGCATCATGCTCTCTCGCACCACAAAGGGCACTGCGCAGGCAAGCAGAAAAACAGCCAGGGCAGTAATTGCAAGCCACATGATGTGGAACCGGCCGTAAAGCTGCGGAGTTTCCATTTCGCCCTGCAGCAGATATATGAATTTCTCTGAATAATCCACCTTACTGCACTTCTTTCAGACTTTATATTCGCATTCGATTATAGCATCCTGCCTTTTCTGTCAATCGGCTTTCCCTTTTCGTAAACTTTTTGTAACTGTCTTGCACAAACGTAAAATTTATAATAATATTATAATAGGAGGCGGTAAGCATGGAAATAAACGAGCTTATAAAGTCCCGACGGCAGGAACTTGGACTGACTCTCAGACAGGTTGCAGATGCATCAGGTGTCAGCGAAGCCACCGTATCACGCTGGGAAAGCGGCTCTATCGGAAACATGCGCCGCGACAGAATAATCGCACTGTCTCAGATACTCCGCCTTTCTCCTGCGGAGCTTGCAGGAGGGGAAGCGCAGGAGAGTATCCGCACCGTATTTTCCCGTTACGGACTTTCCGACGGAGAATGTCTGCTCGTCGAGCGCATTCTGCATCTCGAGCCCTACAAGCGTGAGATAGCGCTGAAAATGCTGGCGGCTCTTTCAGATGAACAGTGACATAAAAGGAGTATAACACTATGAAAAAGAGAATCATAACGGTAAGCCGTCAGTTCGGCAGCGGCGGCAGAACAATAGCAAAGAAGGTGGCCGCCGAGCTTGGCATAGCTTACTATGACAAGGAGCTTGTTGCAAAGATAGCAAAGGAAACGGGATTTTCCGAGGAATACATAGAAGAGGCAGGCCAGTACGCATTTTCAAGGCGAAGCTTCCTTTTCTCCCTCGCCGTTACCAATTCCTACACCCATAACCCCGGTGAGCTTTCCGTGCCCGATAAAATCTATATCATGCAGAACAATATAATCAACGAGCTTGCAGAAAAAGAGGAGTGCGTCATAGTCGGCCGCTGTTCTGACTATATCCTGCGTGAGCGTGAGGACTGCCTGCACACCCTCTTTTTTGCCGACATGGATTTCAGAGCAAAGCACATAGTTGAGTACTATGGCGAAACTGACGTGCCTGCTGAAAAAAGAGTCAGAGAAAAGGACGACAAGAGAAAGGTTTACTACCGTCATTACACAGGCCGCGAGTGGGGCGACGTAAAGAATTATCACGTTGCTCTCAATTCGGGGGTCATCGGTCTCGATGAGTGTGCCGATGCGGTGGTATCCATATACAAAAACAGCAAGTAAGCAAAGGAAAAGGGGATAAAAATGAAAAGAACAAAAATATTCGCACTTATCTTGGCGCTTGTTATGTGCCTTGTATTTTCAGGCTGCGACCTGTCAATGTACGACTATGACTACGATTTTTACGGCGACGGTGGCTCAGGGGGCGAAAACCTTATAATCGGCGACTTTGAATCTGAGCCCGTGGTTGATGAACCTGTTGTATCAGAACCTGTCATATCAGAACCGGTAGTGTCAGAGCCTGTCGTATCGGAGCCTGATGAGCCCGCCGAAAAAGGCTCATCCACTCCTCTTCTTTACAAGGTCACCGACAAAAGCGGAAACGTTGTCTGGCTCTTTGGTTCCATTCACGTCGGCAGAGAGGATTTCTATCCCCTGCCCGACTACGTGCTTGACGCCTACGAAAACAGTGACGCACTGGCTGTTGAGGTGGACATCATCGCCTTTGAAAAGGACTTTGCCGCCCAGATGACCGCAATGCAGGAGCTTGTTTTCACCGACGGCAGCAAGATAAAGGATTATATTTCCGACGACACTTATAACAAAGCTGTGGAAATTCTCAAGGAAAACAATCTTTATAACTTTGCAATGGATTATTACAAGCCTTCTCTCTGGTCTAACTTCATCGACAACTGCGCTTACATGAAGCTGGGCGTTGACATGGAGGGCGGAATCGACCGCTATCTCCTTGAGGACGCGAAGAAAAACGGCAAGGAAGTTCTCGAGATCGAGTCCGCCGCTCTTCAGTACGGCGTTCTCGGCGGCTTCTCCGATGAGCTCCAGGTGCTTCTGCTGGATTCCTCAATCGAGGCCTACGGCGACCTTGAGGCAATGGACGAGGACCTTAACGAAATGATGGATCTGTGGGCAGCCGGCAACGAGAAGGAGTTCTCCGAGTATCTCAGTGCCGAGGGCGAATTTGAGGACGAAGAGGAAGAGCGTCTGTATGAAGAGTACAATCAGGCACTGCTCATCGACCGCAACAAGGGCATGATAGATTATGCCGAAAAGGCTCTGCTCTCGGGCAAGGAAGTTTTCATCTGCGTCGGCGCAGCTCACGTTGTGGGTGAAGGCGGCATGGCTCAGGAGCTTGCAGCTTTGGGATATACTGTTGAGACAGTAGGGTAATGCAATATAATATCCCCCGATTTCCCTTTGGGAAATCGGGGGATTGCTTCATCTGTACGGCTTTGGGTCGTCCGTAAGCTCTACAAGGTAATCTATGCTGGTCTCGTAAAGTTTCGCGAGCTTGATAAGCACATCTATGGGAATGTTAAGATTTCCAAGCTCGTAGTCTGAGTATGTTGTCTGATGTATCTGCAAATATTCGGATATCTTCTTTTGGGTTATGTCTCTGTCTTCTCTCATGTCTCTTACACGTTTGAACATACTATCACCTCGCCATAAAATTATGGCTTAAGGGAATATGCCTTATTGACTTTTAAGGGATATTCCCTTAAAATAATCGGACAACGAGGTGATAATATGTATTCCTGTACTTTTATCGGTCACAGAGATTGTCCCGGCGAAATAAAGGAAACGCTTCGTGATGTAATCTCTCACCTTATAGTTTCAGAGAATGTACGTACCTTCTACGTAGGGACACACGGGCAATTCGACCGCATTGTGTACGAAGTCCTGTGTTATATGGAAAAATTATATGATATAAAAATTCTTGTGGTATTGGCATATCTCAACCGCAACCAAAATGCATACTATGATATGGAAAAAACCATCTATCCCGAAAGTGTCGCAAAAGCGCCTTTCAGATTTGCGATAAACATAAGGAATACGTATATGATAGAAAAATCCGACTTTATGGCTTGCTATATCGAGTACTCTCAATCAAATTCTGTTTCTTATGCACGTACAGCACTCAGAAAGGGACTGAAGGTGATAAATCTCGGAAAGCTCGAATTATCAGATACTCAGAGTTGATTTGCTGCACCTGTTTAACAACAAATTTCATAGTCATAAAATAAAAAGGAGTTCTCTCGCAGCATTTCCGAGAGAACTCCTTTGATATTCAATTACTCCGCCAGTGGCTCGCTTTCCGCCTCTTCCTCCTCGTCGTAAGGAACGACTATCGGAGCCTCCACAGGCTTCGGATTATTGCTCTGCCAGCGATTGTGGGTGAGGATAAGGAACACAAGTATTCCAAGGCTTATCCACTGAGAGGTGGAAAGACCAAACCATATGCCTCGGTAGGTGTCTCCTCTGAGGAACTCATCGGAGAATCTGATAATAGCATAGGCTGCAAAATAGATACGTATGAATGAGCCTGAGCGCCACTTCTGCCAGAACAGGCAGAACATTGTAACGATAACGATGCTGAGCATCAGATTGAGTCCTGATTCAAGGAGCTGAACGGGGAAGCGCACCGCACCGTTTGCCGCCTCTATAAGTGCGTTTTCATGGTAGAAGCCCCACTTGCACTCGATTCCGTAGCAGCAGCCGCTTGCAAAACAGCCGATTCTGCCGAAAACATGGAACAGCGGAATAGCGGGAGCGCAGACATCGAGATACTCACCGAGATTGAAATGAGCGCGTCTGCTGTACCACCATGCACCTGCCACACCGCCCAGCAGACCGCCGTAGAAAACGATGCCGCCGAACATATTGCCAAGCCTTGTGATAGCACCTGACAGACCTTCTTTTTCGACCACCTTATCCCAGACCTTGAAAAGCTGTATCATGTTAGGGATATTGGTGATGGCATAAAGCAGCATGGCGCCCAGCAGAAGACCGATGAGCGCAGGAAGCGTTGCTGTAAGCAGAGTATCAGCCGACACAGGGCGCTTTGAGGTAAGCCCACGCTCTGTGTTTTTTCTGTGCTGAATGACAGTGACCCTCGTCATCAGCCACGCCAGAGTACCTGCAAGAATAAATCCCACAACGGTCATGAGCGCGTAAACGGAAAGCTCTTTTCCGAACAGGGAAATCGAAGGACACATACTAAAAACCCCTTATATTCACTGGATATTATGATTTACAGCAGATTCATGAATATAGCACCTATATCCGAATCGGAGATGCCAAGATTTGCCTTGATGTACTTGCAGGCTCTGCCCATTTCGTGCTGTGAATTATCAACCACACAGCCGAAAGCGGAATAAAGTCCGTTGCAGGCGCTTGCCACTATACAGGATATTATCGACACAATACCCAGCGCATAGGCGGCAGTTGCAAAGGCTCTCATGCCGATACCCTCGGGTATTTCATGGCGGCATCGGGAGGAAAGGAACACAGCGGCAATGGCGAAAACAAGGCCGATAATGGACATTGCCGCAGGCTTTGTTCTTACAAAAGCACTGCCGATGCACAGGCCTATTGATACGACCGCTATAAACAGCGCCACGCAGCCCATATATTCGGGAGTCTGCATGAATTTTTCAAAAGTCATTTTATTGTGAGTTTTCGGATCCTTGAGGTAACAGCCGCATTTTGGGCAGTGCTTGTCGCTGTCAAAACAGGCTGTACCGCATTTTGAACAGTATTTCACAGTGCCGCCTCCTTATCTCAGAACAACAGCTGAATAATCCTGCACCAGCTTCCACAGGCAACCGCCGATGCTGCCGACGCATGCCGCCACTGCAACAGAAGCAATGATTATAAGCATGCAGACCATGTAGCCAAGGGTTGCAAGAGTTCTTGAATAGGGCTGTGAACCGCCTCTTTTTCTGATTTTGGAGCACATGAACAGACCTATCCATGCAAAAATTATGGCTGCCACAACCAGCAGGATAGAAATGACCACTGTTTCAATGAGCATCACAGCACCTACAAGGCACGCAACGGCAATGCCTGCCATAATAAATGCGCCGAAGCCCGAATCCTTTCGCTCAGGCTCTAACTGTATATATATCTTCTCATGTTCAGACATTCAAAACACACTCTTTTCTTCTGATAATTTTATTTTATTATAACTCAAAACCCGCTGCATTGGAAGAGTGTTTATAATAATTTTCCTGTGATGGAAATTGTCGTCCGTTAAAAATTTATCAAACTACTATTGTAAAGCGGTGAAATATATGCTATAATCTATTCGAGTACAGGAGTCTGCCGAAAGCAGACCCAAAAGATTGGAGGATAAAATATGTCTTATGAAACTCTCGCATTGCTTGACGTTATGCGAACCTTCTTCGGTGGAATAACAGGATTTATCGCTCTGTTGTTCTTAAGTCAGCTGGCGCTGGCACTTTCCGTCAATTCAAGTGCAAAGGCCAGATGCGTTGCAAACCCCATTCTCTTTACCGCAGGAACTCTTATCGGCGGCGTTCCCGTTGCAATCATGTATTCCTGCATAAAGAAGAAGCTCACCCGCACAGACACAGTAAAGCCCTCAGCCGCAAAATTCTGGCTTGCCATGGCATGCATCCTGGCGGCTCTTTCCATCGTTGTTTATATTGCGGCATTTGTTTTTTACATCACAGGGATGATCTCTGTCGTGGGTTATTGAGAAAGGGGTGCGAACAGTATGAATTCAGCAATGGCAGCAGGTTCTTTCTTTATTTATTACTTTATTATGATGGGTGTTTCCTCACTGGCAATAGTCAGCCAGATCCTCATCGGCGTTGCCATCAACCGCGACGCTCACGCACTGGGGCTTACTCAGGGTAAAATGTTCATGATACTGACCATTTTCTTCGGCGGTATCCCTGCAGGTATCTACTTCATTATCCGCGCAAACAAGATAGTCAGTGAGGGCAGTGCAGACTTCAATCCCTCTGCAAAAATGGCAAAGACAGGCTTGATCCTCTATATCATAAGCACCGTGCTTGCAATCGCTTTGCTCTTCGGCTATTTTAACTGGATGATCTCCATAATGGTTATGGCTATGTAACAGAAATAAACCCTGCCTGAAGGCAGGGTTTATTTTATGCAGTCTTTTTTGTAAGCTTTGCAAAAACAGGCTGGAGAAACCATACAAACACAGCATTGCCCAGTGCATGAAAGCCGTCAAAGGGCAGACCCGACAGCCAGTAGGCAATAAGTCCGCCTGTGCCTCCGTTTGTGACAAAGGAACGGTAGGCAAAGATCGACACCGTAAATCCGTACACAAAGCCCATCGCTCCGCTCCACAGGAGAATAAGAAGCGGCGGGTGGTATTTTTTGAAAAGCAGCCCCGACACAACCCCGATAAGTGCCCATGCAAACATCTGATAAAGGGACCATATGCCGATACCCATTATCATATTCGTGACTGTTACGATAACCACTGCCGATGCGGCACTGTCCCATATGCCTATGTATATCGCCATGAGAATGAGAATGACGGTGACAGGCTGGATATTGGGCAGTGCCCCCAGCGCCCAGCGGCCGACTATGGCAAGGGCGCAGAGCATGCCGTCAAGGGCTATGCGGCGCACGGGGCTCAGCTTTGCTTCCTTTACCATTCTATTACTTCCAGTGTAAATGCCACTTTATCGCCCTCTTTGGGAACGAAAGTGGATGCGCCCTCCATGACAAGCTCATCATTTACCTTGAATGACCAGTAAAGATTTTCGCTGTAGTTCTGCTCGTGACCGCCGATAGCAGTGATGAAAGCACCGTAATCACCGCTTTCGGAAACAACCTCTATACCCTCTGCTTTCAGTGCAGGCACCATTGAATCCATAAGTGTCGTGCCTTCTGCGCTCTTTACTTCTCCGTCAAATATCTCTTCGCCCTGTGCTGTAACGCTGAGAGAATAAGTTGTCAGCACCTCTTCATTTACATTGTTCTTTGTGAAAATGCCTGTCTTGAAGCCCACCACAGCAAATACTGCGGCGGCAACCAGCACCAGTGCAATGATAACGTACGTAAGCTTTGAGATTTTCTTCCTGTTTTCCATGAGTTTTTACCTCCAAAAATAAAAATTGCCGCGGAAATGACCCTTGAAAGCGAGCATCTCCACAGCCAAAACAGCCTGTTGCACACTGAATAAGCGCACAGGCCTGTTACCTGGGTATAAGTGAGAGCAAAAATCCGTACTTCACAAATAATCACACTGGGCAAGGTCTCCCGGCTTGGCTTCACAGCCCGCTCCGCGTCTTCCCAAAGCATACACTTCAGTGACACAATGCGGCAGGCTCAGCTTCACGGTGGCGGCTTCCGCGGCGGCATTTCACCACGCTTCCCTTTTCCCGATGCTCCCCGAATATTCGATTTTCATCATTTTACCACGTTTCTCCTGTGCTGTAAAGCAGAATTCACATTATATTTATTGCAAATGGAAAAAGGGGCAAGTATAATGAAACGTGACACAAAAACCGTTACGGAGGAAATTCCATGGCGAAGAGCAGATTTTCACGTCACGAAGATGACATTAACAATACAGAACAGGCAAAGAAGAGCGGCAAGCTTTCTTCTCTTGCTGCAAAGGCAAAGGAATCCATCGGCAGTGCCGCAGGCAATATAAAGGCTGTTTTTTCGAAGGAGCAGAGCAAGGCTTCACGCACAGCAAAGGCTGATACGCCCTATATTCCTCCCGAGGATACAGGGGAAATCCCTGCTGCACCTGCACCTGCCGAGATGTCTGCAGAGGCCTCTGCACCTGCACCGAAGCGCCGCTTCAATTCTGCCTCTCAGACAGATGTCCCTGAGCTTACTGCGGCCATGCCCGCCGAAGCTCCCGCTCCCCCTGTAAGGAGCAAACCCGAAAAGGAAGCCTCCTCTCTTCCCAGCCGCACAGAGGCAATCGGCAGAGACAGCGACCTTTATTTTTCCGAGCGAATGACCGACCGAGGCTTCAAAAACAAAAAGCTCAAGGAATTTGAGGAGAAGAAGACACCTGTCTATCAGGGGCCTGTTGTAGGACTTTCAAAGAGAGCGGGCGACTACGATGAACAGGAACACTTCTATGTGCCTTCCATGGAAATTGCCGAGGAAGACCGCCGCAAGAGATACAAAAAGCGCAACCGCAGACCCCTCAAGCTCTGGCAGAAAAGTGTTATCACAGGAGTCAGCATCACTGCCGCCTTTGTGGGATTTATTTTCCTGACCATAAGCCTTATGCTCATCGGCAAGATGAATCAGATAAACGTCAAAGGCTCAAAGGACATGAACGACCTTTATTTCTATGAGCCAACCATGGTTACTTCCATTCTTGACGATTCTCTTTCCATTTCGGAAAACGACCGCACACGTCTTTCAAAGCTCAACGATGCATTTGAGCTGTCCGACCTTGCGGTAAAATCGAACAAAAAGGTTCAGAATTTCCTCGTTGTGGCGCTTGACTCCAGAGGAAATGCCGATGGCATGATTATAATCTCAGCGGACGAAAAGACCAAAAAGGTGCGCCTTGTCAATATTCTGCCCGATATGTACGTCCCGCTTTCCGAGCAGATTGATGGCATCAATTACGGCTCCTCACTGCGTAATATCTACGCCTACGGAGGTGCCAAACTGCTTCGTGATTCCCTGCAGGACACACTGAAAGTAAAGATCAACTATTATTTTGTTCTTAATTTTACCGCCTTTGAGACTATGGTCAACCATCTGGGCGGAGCAAACATCACCATCACGGACGAAAAGCTCTCCCTGTGGATGGCGACAAACAAGTTTGACCCCCAGACACGTTTTGGCGGCACAGGCCGATTCACCCTCAACGGTGAGGAGGCACTCATCTATTCGAGAATGTCCCAGCCAGACAACGCCTTTGCACGTTCCCTGCGTCAGCAGGAGCTTGCAGCGAAGCTCTGCGAGCGGCTCTCCGAATACGGCACCCTTGAGCATGTTTCCGTGCTTTACAACACCTTAAGCTATGTAACCACCGACTGCGGTGCGGCAAAACTGCTTGGACTTTGCGGAAAAGCAAAGAAATACGGTGATTACGAGGTAAAGGGTGTAACAGTGCCCATTGCAGGCACATACACCGAGGGTTATGTTGGCGGTGAATATCTGCTGGCAGCAAATCTCACAGTCAACGCAAACGACATTCAGCTTTTCCTTTACAGCAACGATATGACCTATGCCGACGGCGGTACAGAGGTAAATGTCATGCTCCCCGCACTTACAGAGGTGCTGGATGTTCCCGAAGAGCCCGTTTCCGATACAGACCTTTCAGGCACAGATATTTCGGCTTCAGATGCATGATTAAAACCCCTGACTGCAAAGTCAGGGGTTTTAGATTATCGGCTCCCTTGTGTAAAGGGAGCTGTCAGCGAAGCTGACTGAGGGATTGTATTTCAATCCTCCCGTCAGCCTTCGGCTGCCACCCTCCTTTACACAAGGAGGGCTTTAAGGCATCGTCTTCCGCCCTTTATCCGAGGGATCGTTTCACCTCGTTATCAATATACTCACACACGCCGCTGAAGTTACGATTGATTTCATTATTAGCAATCCGAACGACTCTCAGACCGTATCCCTTAAGAAATTCCGTCCTCTTTTCATCTTTAATTCTCTCTTCATCATTATAATGCTGTGAGCCGTCCAGTTCGATTACTAATTTAACTTCTGCGCAATAGAAATCGACAATGTATTCACCCAGTATCTTTTGCCGTAAAAAACGAGTCGGATAGTCTTTCAGAAAATCATACCACAGATGCCTTTCCTCTTTGGTCATGTTTTTCCGCAGTTCCCTTGCAAGCGGAACAAGCCGTGAATTGTGCTTTCGCTGCATACGATCCCTCCGTCAAAAATCAAAGATTTTTGCCACCTCCCTTTACACAAAGGGAGGCTTTTTCTTCCTCCGCGTCCTCTATCTGCACCTGTATGCCCTTATCCCTTGAAAACTCAAGGATATCCCCCGGCTGGCAGTCCAGCACATCGCAGATTGCTTCGAGGGTGGAAAAGCGGATGGCGGAAACCTTGCCTGTTTTCAGCTTTGAAAGGTTTACGTTTGCAACGCCCACCCTTTCAGCCAGCTCCTTGAGGGATATTTTTCTGTCTGCCATAACTCGGTCAAGTCTTAAAATAATAGGCATTTTATCACCTCACTCAAAGTGTCTCGTCAGACTGAGTCTGAAGCTCTGCACCGTACTTGAACACACCTGAAAGCATGAACAGCACGATTGCAACGATAATAAATGTTCCGTCAAATTCGAATTCAAATTCCATGGCGGTGATATTTTCGCTGATAAAAATCTTCTCAAGGTCATAGCATAAAGCTATTGCCATTTCAATAGCTGCGTTGAAAAGCTGCATGACAGCACCGAAAACGATTGTCAGTATGCCAAGCTTTCTGATATTGCGGTATACAGCCTCGTCAAAGGGATTCTGCTCCGCCACAGGCTCGAGTGCCTTTCTTATGATCTTTGCATAATACGCACCGAAGAACATTACAATCATGCCGAAAACCAGTACGCCGAATGCATGCCATTTTATGGCATCGGCGTTAATGCTGACTTCAGGAGCGAGTGTAAAGCTTACATTTCCGAGAATCATTTCTGTGGTCGAACCTCTTAAAAGCTCGGGGTCTACAAAAATCATTGCCACTGCAGCAACTGCGAGAATAATACCGCCCACAACGGACATTATCATAAATATCTTTGCGAAAACATTAAGAACCTTGGCTGTTGTACTCATCTTTTTCATAACAATGTATTCCTTTCAAAACTGATTTGATTTCTCGAAGGTTTTCTTTCCCATGGCCGCAGGAAAAGAAAACCCTCCGTGCAAATGGCTCATACAGATCTGTTACGATGCCAGTATACACAGAGGATTTACGTTTGTCAAGTATAAATTAACGAAAAACGTTAATTTATTTATTTTTAGTGTCAATCACGGTTTTGCAGTTGCCAGAATGCAACAGCAGAAGCGGCTGCAACATTGAGGGAATCAACGTCATGTGACATGGGGATTTTTACCGTATAATCGCAGTCGGCAATGGTTTTTGAGGACAGTCCGTCCCCCTCGGTGCCGAGGATTATTGCAAGCTTCTCTTCTGCCATCAGAGAAGGGTCATCTATGCTGACCGAATCGTCGGACAGTGCCATGGCGGCAGTCTTAAATCCCATTTCCCGTATTTTGCTCATTCCCTCTTCGGGCCACTGAGCCATCTTTTCGCCAATGTATGTCCACGGTATCTGAAAGACCGTTCCCATGCTCACCCTTGCCGAGCGGCGGTAAAGAGGGTCTGTACACCCCGGGGTCAGAAGCACCGCATCAATATTGAAAGCAGCCGCCGAGCGGAAGATAGCTCCTAAGTTAGTAGGGTTCATTATATCCTCAAGCACTGCGATCCTGCGCGCTCCATCGCATATTTCGTCAACGCTCCGAAGCTCTGGGCGGCGCATGGCACAGAGCACACCGCGAGTCAGCTTGAATCCCGTTAACTGAGTGAGGATATCAAACTCCGAGGTATATACAGGGATATCTCCGCACCGCTCGATAATCTCCCTTGCCTCGCCCTTTATGTGCTTTCGCTCCAGCAGCATGGAAACAGGGCGGCATCCTGCATTGAGGGCACGGTCTATTACCTTCGGGCTTTCAGCTATGAACATTGCGTTCTGCGGATGCTCACGGTTTAAAAGCTGAGCTTCGGTAAGACGTGCGTACACATCAAGCTCGGGAGCCTGAAAATCGGTTATTTCTATTACATTTGGTGAATATTCGCTCATAGAATCATCTCCGTTACCCTAATACTATAACAGAAAATATATCTCTCGGCAACGGTGCTTTTCTATTTTCTGTTTTGCCCTTGTTAAGAGCAAAATCACATGATATAATTTTGTATTATAATGTTTTTTGACAAGGCAAGGAAGGGAGGCAGTCTGATTACAAATCAGAATACATATGAACTCTGAACTTACCGAAAGAGAAATACGGGCAAAGCGCGTTATGACACCCTTTGCTTTTCTGCTGCCTGCGGCAGTGCTTATAGTAGTATGCCTTATAGGAGGTATAAGCCCCTTCGGCAACGCTACCCTTATATGCGATGCAAACGCTCAGTTTATCGAGACCCTTGAGCGTTTCAGGCGTGCAGTGCAGAACGGCGAAAGCCTTTTCTACAGCTTTTCCGAAGGACTGGGAAACGGCACATGGAGTACCTATTCGGGAGGTTACTTTTCTCCCCTTTACCTTATCGCTCTGCTGTTTTCCCCCGAGCGAGCGGCTGATGCATTCCTGCTCATCACCCTTGTACGCATGGGAATAGCAGGTCTGACAACCTATCTGCTGACCTCCGCGCTTAACGACCGCGCCGAGCTGTGTCTAGGATTTTCCGTTGCCTACGGCGGCTGTGC
>JAZSNZ010000279.1:0-1745 GCA_045536645.1 Acutalibacteraceae bacterium | reverse complement strand
AACAATTACCTTGCAGTTGTCAATCTCGATGAAAACGGATGCGGACTTTGCTTTGCAGATGTATCAACGGGTGAGATTGATATTACCGAGCTGCCTGCAAATTCTGACAGCGAAATAATAGCTGAATTATCACGCTTTTCTCCCAGCGAGCTTCTTGTAAGCACTGCTGTGTTCAGTAATGCGGCAATAAGCGAGCATATAAAGAATAAACTTCAGATAGAAAGTGTGGATGAAGCCGATTTCGGCCTCGAGATGGCAGAGTACAATGCCATTCTTTCCGCGCAGTTTTCTTCCGCTGTCATAGAGGAAACAAAGCTTATAGAAAGAACCCTTGCTGCAAAAGCCGTATGCGCTCTTCTTGCTTATCTTAAAAAGACTCAGAAGAGTGGACTTGAGAGAATAAATTCTCTTAGATATTACGAGGGCGAGCAGTACATGAAGCTTGACCCTTCTACCAAGAGAAATCTTGAGCTGACAGAAACAATGCGTTCCCGTGAGAAGAAGGGTTCCCTTTTAGGTGTTCTTGACAGGACGAAGACCGCAATGGGAAAGCGTCTTATGCGTTCGTGGATGGAGCGTCCGCTTCTCAATCCTGCAAGGATTCATGCAAGGCTCAACGCGGTTGAAATGCTGTGCTCCGATTCAATGCTGAGAGCAGACTGTATTGATGCCCTCTCGGGAATCTGTGATGTTGAAAGGCTTATTACAAAAATCGTGTATGGCTCTGCAAATGCAAGAGACCTTCGTGCTCTTGCTGCTGCACTAGGGGCAATGCCTGAAATCAAGCAGCTTCTTTCAGAAATACGCACAGCAGAGCTTAAAAACGTATACAATGAAATAGATCTGCTTGAGGATATAAGGAGTCTCATTGATGAGTCAATAAGCGAAGAACCTCCAGCCACTGTGCGTGAGGGCAATCTTATCAAAACAGGATATAATCCAGAGATAGATGAGCTTCGCTACACCATGTCAAGCGAAAAGGAGATACTGGCTTCCGTTGAGGCTAAGGAAAGAGAAGCAACAGGTATCCCGAAGCTTAAAATCGGCTACAACCGTGTTTTCGGTTACTATATCGAGGTCACAAATTCCTATAAAAATCAGGTTCCCGAAACATACATAAGAAAGCAGACCCTCGCTAACTGCGAGCGATATATCACAAGTGAGCTCAAGGAAATAGAAGGCAGAGTATTAGGCGCCAACGACAGGCTCTTAAAGCTTGAATACGCTATATTTGACGAAATAAGAAAAACTGTTGCATCAGCTCACAACCGTGTGCAGGCGACTGCTGCTGCGGTGGCAAAGCTTGATGTTTACTGTTCCTTTGCCGAGGTCTCAAGCAGAAATAACTACTGCAGACCCAATGTAAATGACAGCGGAAATATCATACTCAGAGCCAGCAGGCATCCTGTTGTTGAGGAAATAAACAGCAGAAGTTTTGTTCCTAACGATGTAACACTCGATAAAAAGGATAACCGCATAGCTATAATCACAGGCCCCAATATGGCAGGTAAGTCTACATATATGCGTCAGGTTGCACTCATTGTCTATATGGCACAGATTGGCTGCTATGTTCCTGCTGAAAGCGCCGAAATTGGTATTGTTGACAGTATTTTTACAAGAGTTGGTGCTTCAGATGACCTGGCATCGGGACAGTCTACCTTCATGGTGGAAATGAATGAAGTCGCATATATTCTCAAAAATGCCACATCATCGAGTCTTCTTATCCTTGATGAAATCGGCAGAGG
>JAZSNZ010000029.1:0-3970 GCA_045536645.1 Acutalibacteraceae bacterium | reverse complement strand
GGATAGTATTGGAAGAAGTACAAGGGAAAATTCATGTATATCCATAACCGCTTGTCTGCCCATAGAAGCCACTGAATTCACATCGGCAACAGATCCGACTGTCACAAGCAAGCACCCAGTTAGGTTGACATAATCAAAGTCCTTTTTTATTTGCAATCCGTCCGCAACACTGCATATTACCGATGCACCAATAATCGAACACACAGGTCTGAGAGCTGAGGAAAGCTCCTTGCGGATATTGTTTTTCAAATAGTCTGACAATCCGGCAAGTATTCCATCCGCACTGGCACCTTCCACAGTAGATGCGCCCAATATTTCGCCGGCACTCTCCGGCAGCGCTTTTTCCAATTCAGAGCCTTCAAACGCTGCGGATACACATGTTGGCACGAATACAAATGCTGCTATTACAAACAGTACAACAGCAAGTTTTTTCAAATCAACTCCTCCAGCATATCGATAAGTGTATTCAAGATTGGCAATGCACAATAAAGAGCGCAAACCGCACCCGCAAGATCTATGCTGCCTCCAATAGCTCCCTGTCCGCTGTCCTTACATATTTCTGATGCAATTTTAGACCATACTCCTATTCCCAGACACTTTAGCAGGGAATGAAACAAAACACCGGATAATCCTCCCAGGCGTCCCGCTTCCTCAAGGAACTTGAGTATAGGCCTTATTAATTCTACAATAAGCGTGACCGAGCCCACGCTTACAAGTATGGCCAAAGCAAGTCCCATTTCGGGACTGTTCTTTTTAAGAACAAGGCATATGCCGCTTGCCAATAGGGCCACCGCGCTCAGTTTTAACAAAAGCTCCATTTTTAAAGTGCGAACAAATCTTTTATCAGTGAAAAAAGATCACTAATTTCCCTCACAACAATTACAAGAACGCATACAAGCCCGGCTATTGTAACCATAAGTGCCTGCTCGTCCCTTCCGGATCGGGAGAGAAGAATGTTGAGAACCGCTACAAGTATTCCAACTGCTGCAATCTTAAAAATGAGCTCTACTTCCATACTTATGTACCTCTTCGTTCTGTGTGTTTGTCCTATTTCTATTCACCGCCTTGCCAACTTATGCTTCAATGGAAAAATGCCTGTCTTTTGTAATTAATAATCGACATTTAATAAATAAATCTGGATTTTTTCGCACTATGTGTTATAATGATGCTGAAATTAAATTGGATGATTATGCCCAGCAACAAAAGAGCCTAAAAACCGATTGTGAGGATAACAAATATACTATGGATAACAAATTCACAAATTTTGTAGATGACGGCGAACTTGACTTGTCCGGATTTTTAAGTCCCGAGGAGCTCGCCGAAATCGAATATGCCGCTGAAAAGCAGTTTTCCTCTGTCAAAGTCATCGACAAAACGGAGGAACCTGTCATTGCACCTGCTGCAGAAGAAGTTGATACAGAGCCTTGTCCTGCTCCTGCGGCAGCACCCGCAGCAGAAAGTAAAGATATACCCGCGAAAAAAAGCCCCGGATTTTTCGGCATTATCGCAAGAATTCTCAGCTTTGTGCTGGCAACAGTTGTAATAATTCTCGGCGGCGCTCTCGGGGTTATTTATATGCTTAGCTACGGCCCCAGCGAAAGTATACGAGATCTTTTTGTTCTCTCCCTCCGCGAGACAAGTGCAGCGGGATTTGTTGCCGAAATATTTCTTAGCGAGGAAGAAATTCTTCTCATTGAAGAAGCAAACAAGCCCGACGATTTTCTGGAACAGGTCGACACAAGCCTTATCTCTATTGCCCACAAAAACGAGGACGGCGAGAAAAGCGAGCAAACGGATAATGTTGCTCCCATTGAGATAGTTGATGTCAGCGGAAGCACATTCAACGGAAAAATGATGATTGTTTCCGATCCAGAACGAGTTATCGTCGGCGTATCTCAAAGTCTCGGAATACGCGGACAGCTTCTCGATGAAATGATTGCCGCATATGACGGTGTCGGCGGCACCAATGCCGGCGGATTTGATGATCCCAACGGCGGCGGAAACGGCGGAATTCCTCTCGGCGTTGTCATCCATGAAGGCAAGCTCCTCTACGGAGCAAACACCCGCGCAGCCACTATGGTTATAGACCACGACGGTATTATGCACGTTGGCAATATGACCGGCAATGAGGCCATGGCTCTTGATGCTGAATGGGCAGTTTCTTTCGGCCCTGTTCTTGTTGTTAACGGAGAAAAATGCGACGGACTCAGCAGCGGACTCAACCCCCGCACCGCAATAGGTCAGCGCAGTGACGGCGCTATGCTTTTGCTTGTTATCAACGGCAGACAGGTTGGTTCCATGGGCGCTACATATGAGGACGTTGCCGATGTTATGCTTTCTTTCGGTGCTGTAAATGCACTGAACCTGGATGGCGGCAGTTCCTCAACTATGCTTTATGAAGGCGAATTTTTGAACATAAGTTCCTCTCTTGTCGGTCAGCGCGGTCTGCCCACCGGAATAATTGTGCTCAGCGAGGAGGATGTTAAGTGATGAAAAAGAAAAATATCTTTCTCCGCTCCCTCATTATTTACTGCCTTGTGCTTATAGTCATAATCGGCGCAGGTCTTTTCGTTCTAAACCGTTTTCTTGTTTCCTACGAAGCCTCCCGTCCCGACAACGCTATGGAAGATTTTATGGCAGCAAGAGAGCACAGCTTCTGGATTGACGGACTCAACAAGCTTGTTGCTGATGGTTTCAATGAATTTACTAAGGCGGACGCCGCACTCTCCGACTTTGGTATAGATGAAAATGCCGAAATCAGCTGGAGTTCCCTGCCTGATTCAGGTGATACGAAACAGTTTGTCGTCCGTCTCGGCTCATCCCGCATCTGCACCCTCAGTTTTGTTGCCGGAGAAGATGTGGGCTTTGGACTCAACGACTGGCGTTTTGCTGATTGGGAGTTTTACATGCCGGGCGGCAGCGACATCAACATTTCCGCTCCAACAGGTTCAACTGTTCATATCAACGGAGTACAAGTGGATAAATCATACATAAGCGGCCTTGCAGAGATGGATGTCAGCCTTGAACACAGTTTTGACATTGCTCCTGAGGCTGAGCTTTATGAGATCAAAGATATGATGGGACCCGCTGAAATCAAAGCATATGACACAAACGGAGTTGAGCTGAATGCTCAGGCTGTTTCCGCACACGAAGTTGCTTTTCTCCCCGAACCTGTTGGCAGCTTCAGCTTCTGTGCTCTTCCCGACTCCCAAATATATATCAACGGAACCGAAATCTCTGATGAGTACTGCTCCCCTGTGGATCTCGGGCTGGATACCGGTGACAATTCCGTTATGCTTTATGAGTGCTCCAGGCTCTACAGTGACTGCAGCATAAGAGTTGTTCACGACGGTCAGGAGGTTTATCCCATAGCAAATGCTCTCGGAATGTGCTACATTCCCGGAGCAAGTTATACCGTTGAGGGAGAACTTGCAGAGTTTATTGAAGGCTTTATCTATGCCTACGTAGACTTTTCTGCAGACAAAAACGATTCAGCAAGAGCAAACTTTGCCGCCCTCTCAAAATACCTTCTCAAGGACAGTGAATTTTATAAGCTCACCGCCGATACTATAGAAAATATTGCATGGGCTACAACAAAAGGTCTTCAGTATAACAGCATTGACTATTATGACCTTATTCCTCTGGGTAACGATAAATATGTTTGCTCAATTTCCTATGATATAAGCTATACTCTCGGCTCCGATGACCTGAATGTAAAGTCAGGCAACCTTATTTTCATCGAGAAAATCGACGGACAATATTATGTTTCTGCCATGGGCGCAGCCCTCCAGTAAACATTTAAGAGGAAACAATATGAACAACTTTGACATTAATAAATTCGCAGTGATTTTGCCATCGCTTAACCCAACAGAGAAGCTCTGCCAAGTCGTAAATGAGCTTGTCTGTGCGGGATTTGGCACCGTCATCCTTGTCGATGACGGCAGTGATGATGAGCACAAGACAAGTCGGA
>JAZSNZ010000334.1:0-2965 GCA_045536645.1 Acutalibacteraceae bacterium | reverse complement strand
AAATCAGCCCAGCGCTTGCCTTCCCATACACCGCCGTTTATTTCCATAAGATCTTCACGTTCTTTTACTGTGTAGCCAAAATTTCGGTTGACTGCCTCGGCGGTTTCCTTTGCACGAGTCAGTGTGCTCGAGTATATCGCGTCAAGAGGTACGGTCTTCATTCTTTCTGCCAGCTTTTCAAGCTGAGCATAGCCGTTTACGCTGGGGATACCGTCAAGGTGTCCCTGGAAGGTACGGTTTTTATTGCCGGAGGCTTCACAATGTCTGATTATGTATATTCTTGTCATGGTAATTCCTTTCAAGGCCTGTCCGTAAAGCAGGCAATCGTTCTGCCGCCGCAGAAGAAAACGGGTGCGGCGGCATATTTAAAGCGTCGGTAATAAAACAGCAGAAAGACGGAGCGCTGTTTCCATCCGTGCGCGTAACTGAAAGCACCCGATGCTCCGACGAATGCTTCCTTACATATTATTCAGTTTTGAATAGGAAAGTCACTGTATCAGAGTCTGTCCCAGTGCAATAATTAAGGGCATGGTTATAATAGACAGCACTGTTGTCACAGCCACAAGACTGCTTGCAAGAAGCGAATTCCTGCTGCACTGACAAGCCAGCATCGAGACAGTGGCAGCGGTAGGTGCTGCAAATTCAATGAGCAATGTTATCTTTCCTGTGAGAATGAAGGGCACAGGAATAAAAAGAAGAAGAGCCAGAGCCGCCAGCGGCAGAAGAACGAGTCTGAGCAGGGAAATAACGTATACACGGCCATCTTTCAATGAAGCCAATATATCAGCCTTGGCAAGATGGGCTCCGATTATGACCATGGCAAGAGGGGAGTTGAGGTCAGCCAGCATTCCGACTGCATTGCCGACAGGCAATGGGAGCTTTATCGAAAAGACAAAAACAAGTACAGCTATTAAGAGGCCTATGGTTCCGGGATTGAGCAGCACCTTTCTGATGTTTGCCTTTCCTGACATCATGGTGTAGCCGACTACCCACTGATAGAGTGTGAATATGCATACAAAAATCGATGCGAACATCACACCGTCAGCGCCGCATACAGCACCTGCAAGGGGGATACCCATAAAACCGCCGTTTGAAAGGGCGATGGCATTGCGAAGTACGCACCTGTCATCGGCAGTCTGTTTCTTAAAAAGCAGCAGGGACAAAAGATAGGTTCCGCCAATAAGCAGAACAGAGCCTGCGGCCATGAACAGAAGCTGCATTGCAAGACCGGCATCAAACTCACGCTCGAGAGACGATATCATGACGCAGGGGGTTGCAACATAGAGCAGAATGCTCGTCAGCTGCTGCATTCCCGTATCAGTAAACCACTTGATTTTGTACAGTACAAAACCCACCGCCATCATCAGAAACAGTGATAGAGCCTGAGAGGCGACAGTCAAGATATTATTCAGCATTGTTTTCCTCTGTTGTTTCTGTATTTTTTTCTGAAGTATCAGATTTGTCTTCGGCGTTTTCCGCCTTAGCAGCTTTAGTCCTGGCACGTTCACCGGAAAGAACGGTAAACATCCATATAAGCATTATGACCGCAATTCCTCTGAGTACCCAGCTGAGGATACTGACAACATTTTCATTGAGATAATTCTGTCCGACGATATAACCGCCAAAGCAGAGACAGAGAATACCGGCACCTATAAACACCTTGTTTTCCTTTGCCATTTTGAAAAAGAGAAGGAGTGCAGCAACAACGCATACGCCCACGAGAAAATAATCCCTGAATTCCATAAGGACACCTCACATATGAAAATTAACTCAATAATTATACTCCCAATACCCTTTTTCGTCAATGGAACGATTATCTGAGAAAAAACAGTTAAAATGTTAACAAAAACGTGACATTCGACAATAGATGTGATATAATACTCAAACGAGTGTTTGAATGTCAATTGATGAGGTTTGCGAGTGATTTTTTGGAAACAGTAGTTCTTATACCTGCGTATAAGCCGAACGAATTGCTGCTGAAAACCATCGATGAAATACGGAGCGAAGATTTTCGTGTTCTGGTAATCGATGACGGCAGCGGAGAAAAGTATGCATCTGTCTTTGAAGAGGCAGCAAAGCAGGCGACAGTCCTGCATCATGCCAAAAACAAAGGCAAGGGTGCAGCGCTTAAATTCGGCTTTTCAAAGATCGGGGAACTGTTCCCCGACTGCAAGTACATAATAACCGCCGATGCCGACGGTCAGCACGCCATAAAGGATATATGTGCCGTGAGGACGGAGCTTCGCAGCGGTGCTGAATTTGTAGTAGGCTCCCGTGAGTTTTCGGGAGATATTCCGCTCAGATCAAGAGTGGGAAACAATATGTCAAGATTCATGTTCGCTATTGTAACCGGCTGTTATCTCAGGGATAACCAGATGGGACTGAGAGGCTTCAAGGCAGAACACACAGACTGGCTTTCTCTGCCCAGCGGCTCACGCTACGATTACGAAATGAATGTGCTCATGTACGCAGCAAGGCAGAATATCCCAATAACAGAAGTTACAGCAGAGACAATATACATCGATGACAACAGCAGTTCCCATTTCAATCCCGCACTTGACACTCTCAGAATATATAAAAGAATGTTTCGCACCGCATGGGCATCTCTTGTCTCTGTTGTGCTGGCGTTTGTTCTTGTTTTTATATACGGTGTTTTCAGAAACTGGTCTGTATGGCCTATAGCGATATCTTTTATACAGGTGGTTTCAGCAGGCGCGAGTCTGCTGCTTAATAAGATGTTCTGCTATAAGGGGATTCGCCAGAGATGTCTGTGGAGAACGATGCTGTCAACAGGCATACGAATGGCAGTATATCTTGATCTGATGGTACTGCAGCAGATATGCGGTATGCCGTGGATGTTTGCCGCATATGTGATATCGGCAGTGATCTGTCTGCCGATAGAATACAAGTCGGAGGCCAAGCGGTCTTAGGAAGACAAACCAAATGATCAACTCCTTGGGTCACA
>JAZSNZ010000299.1:0-6943 GCA_045536645.1 Acutalibacteraceae bacterium | reverse complement strand
TTTGCATATAAGTGCATTGCGATGCTCAAAAAGCTGCTTCCCAAATCACTTGTGGAAAAGCTCGTAAAGCTGCTTTATACATAAAAACAAAAAGGTCTTTGAGCGAATGCTCAGAGACCTTTTAAGTTTAATACATATTTGCCTGTATTGATGAGATAATGTAAACATCACGACCGTTGTAGGTTGTCTTGCCCAGAGTTGCAGAGCCTGTTCCGATGAGTGTACATCCTGCTTCTTCAGCTTCCTTTGCAGTCATGGAGTAATAGCTCGCTTCATTCTCCATGGGAGAATAAACATTAAACTTCACATCGACAATATCTCCGCTTTCGGAGTAATCGGTTATAACTGCAAAACCCTTGGACTTGGCAATCTCCGTGAAGTAGTAATTGCTTCCGTAATACATCCAGCCATAGCCCGAATCACCGATAGCAGGGTATATCTGCACATTTTCTCCGAAATAGCGGATTATGCGCTGCTTTATAAGGTTTTCGGAAATGCTGTAATTGTATTTGGTTTCGCCGCTGGTAAAACCCTCTGCATCATAGCTGTAAACAGAAGAGTTTATAGAAAGGCTGGCAATGGCAAAATCGACAAGGTCATCGGGGGAGACGGTACCGCCAAGATTGGTAAGACCGACCTCGGTAAATGCCGAAACAAAAGCATTTGCAGAAGCAAAATTTGTTTTACTCAGACCGCCGGGTATTGCAGAGGCATTGTCCTGCGGAATATCATCGGGTGTTTCTTCTGTATCAGAATCAGAAACAATGCCGGGAACAATATCATCAGGCTCGCTGATATCGGGCTCGGAATTATCAGGCTGTGTGACAGTTGTCTGAACATCTCCGGAGGCATCAGGGATATATATGCTGTTGTCGGGCTGAGTGAATATACCGGAAAAATACATTGCAGCGCCCATACCTGCCAGAAGCAGAACAGAGAAAATTGTCATGATGACTTTTCCTGCTTTTCTCTTCTTCGTTGCGTTTTCCGATGCAACAGCGGCGGCCTTTGCATCAGGAGAGTAAACATTTGTAGAAACAGCAGTATACTGAGCAGCGCCCTCTCTGCTTGATGAAAGTACAGGAGTGGCAGCTCTGGCAGCACCCGAAATATAAGGGGACTGCATCATAGGTGCGCTGTATGACGGATAATAAGGTCTTGCCGGGGCTTCAGCCGAAGGAGCATAGTATCCTGACTGCTCGGCAGGAGGGGAATATGCAGGTCTCTGAGGAGGAGTATGACCTCCGTACATCTGCGACTGAGGAGCAGGCTGCTGAGGCACAGGAGGCTGATAGGGGGTCTGCTGTGCAGGTGCAGCGGGTAAACGAGAGCCGCATTTTCCGCAGAACATGGTTCCGGGAGCAGAGTTGAAGCCGCAATTCGGACAAAGCATAAAATCACCACACAATATGCTAAAATCGAAGATAGATATAATTTATCAATTATACTCTAATATATAATAGCATACAGAAAATAAAATATCAATTTAAATTTACGATTATTTAAAAAATATACACACGAAGCAGGAAATAAAAAATTCATCCTAATTTCATGCTTTTGCAAGAAAAATGGATTATAATAAACTAAAGTCCAAAATGAAAGGAAGATTTAAATGGCAGTTTTAGAACTTACAAAAGACAATTTTGATAGTGTTATAAATGGTGACAAGGCAGTGCTGGTCGATTTCTGGGCACCATGGTGCGGACCGTGCCGTATGCAGGGACCTATCGTTGATGCTCTTGCTGAAGAGTCCGACGGCTCTTACATCGTTGGTAAGGTAAACATCGATGAGGACGGAGAGCTTGCATCAAGATACGGCATCATGAGCATTCCCACCATTCTTGTTTTCAAAAACGGCGAGGTTAAGAATAATGCTGTGGGACTTCGCAGCAAGGAAGAGCTTAAAAAGATGCTCAATAATTAAAAACGAACAGAATTGACCTTGCGAAAAGTGACGGAAATGTTCTAAATTGGCAAAAATGCACAATTTTATTCACTGGCTCGCAAGGTCAATTGAACAACGTAAATATTTACATAATCATTTAAAATTATACATAGCTAATTCATAATTATAGTGCATACTATAATCACGGAAGTAAAGCAGAGGAAAGCCAGACCTCCTGCTTGAAACGCTTCTGATTTTCTTCATTTTTCTCCTTTCCATATTTGTTGTTAATAGTGAAAAACAGCCCTCGGTGAAGCGGAGCACCGAGGGCTGTTTTTGTGTAAGTATCTTTATAAGAACGATAGCTTTTATTCTTTTCCAATCCACTTTGCGTACAGGTTTGAAAACACCTTTGAAAGAACGCAGAACAGTACGGTTAACATACATCCGTAACAGTAAAAGATAAAGAAAAGAACAAAAATCGATTCAAGAACACTGATTATGCCTGCTTCAGACAGTCCGGTAAAAAATTCTGCGGTAATACCGTAATGGGAACAGACCCATATACAGGCAGCAGAAGTAAATATAAAAGTGAACAGGCATGAGAGATTTGAGAATATTCTTCGGGTTTTATAAAGGCGTACAAAGTACCAGTTTGCAAGGGAGAAAAGAAAGCCTGTCGCAGGGACAACAAGGGTAAATGCCCAGAAGCCATTGCCTAAACCCAACGGAGAAGCCGCCTCAAGGGCAACGCCGACGGTAATGACAGCAAAGGAAACAAAAAGCAAAACCGATTGCAGCACAGAAGCCTTGAAGGTGTTTATACTGCTGAATTTTTCGGGGATAGCAAGTTCTTTTTCTTCAGAGGAAAAGGATCGCATGCTGTCAAGCTCGGCAGTGCAATTTTCGCAGTCGCTCAGATGTTCCTCCACCAGTTTAACGCTTTCCTCAGAACAGCACTTGTCGATATAAAGTGGTATAAGATCCTTGATAACATTGCAGTTCATATTTTTTACCTCATTCTTTCTGAAAGTTTTTGTCTGGCACGGTAAAATGTGACTCTTGCCCAGCTTTCGCTTTTGCCGAATATTATGCTGATGTCTTTTAATGACACCTGACCGAAGACTGACAACATAAAGACTTCCTTGTAGGGCTCCTCCAGCTCATGCAGAAACATAAGAGCCCTTTTTGAAAGCTCCTTTTGCGAAAATTCCTCTTCGATGTCAGATGGGGCGGACAAGCTGCAGTTCTCGTCCAGAGCATGAAGCTTCTTGTGCTCGTTGTACCATGCAAAATAGGTGTTTTTCGCTATCTGACAAAGCCATGAGGGAAGTTTTTCCTCGTTTTTCAGTCCTGAAATGTTCATATAAGCCCGAAAAAAGGTTTCCTGAGTCAGCTCCTCAGCCAAAGATTCACTTCTGCACAGCTTGAAAAGGAATTTGAAAATAAATCCTTTGTGCTCATTGAACACCTTTTCGAAATCAGCCACATTTTCACCGCCCTTTCAGCAATAAGATAAGGAAAGAATAAAAACGTTACAAAGATTATAATATAAATTTTTTATCATAGCAAATAAAAATGCTCACCCGATTTCGGGTGAGCATTAAAAGCTTTATCAGTGACAGCAGTCGCAGTCGTGGCAGTCGCCGCCGATTTCGCCTACGATAGGCAGGGGATCGATACCCTTTCTGGTGTAATAATCCCAAAGAGCGGACTTGATAGCCTGCTCTGCGAGAACGGAGCAGTGTACTTTTACAGGGGGGAGACCGTCAAGAGCCTCCATAACGGCTTTGTTTGTAAGCTTGAGAGCCTCGTCGATAGTCTTGCCCTTGACCATTTCGGTAGCCATGGAGCTTGTAGCAACAGCAGCACCGCAGCCGAAGGTCTTGAATTTTACGTCTGTAATAACATTACCCTCGATCTTGAGGTACATGCGCATGATATCGCCGCACTGGGGATTGCCGACCTCGCCTACGCCGTCAGCATCGGGAATCTCGCCCACATTGCGGGGATTTGAAAAATGATCGAGAACTTTATCTGAATACATTTTTTACACCTCGTTAGTTTTCTTTGATTATTCTGTCCCAGAGCGGAGACATATCGCGAAGCCTCTGAACTATCGGAGGCAGAACCTCAAGAATATAATCGACATCAGACTCATCGTTGAAATCGTCGAAGCTCAGTCTCAGTGAGCCGTGGGCGATCTCGTGGGGGAGACCGATAGCCAGCAGAACGTGGCTGGGATCGAGAGAGCCGGAGGTACAGGCAGAGCCGGAAGATGCGCAGACACCTGCGTTGTCAAGCATAAGAAGCAGGGATTCACCCTCAATACCCTCGAAGCAGAAGTTAGCGTTGCCCGGCAGACGCTGTGTGCGAGAGCCGTTTAAGCGTGAACGCTGGATCTTCAGAACACCGTCAATAAGCTTTTCACGCATAGCCGTAAGCTTTGCGGTGGTAGCTTCCATATTGTCAACAGCGTTTTTCAGAGCAACAGCCATACCGACGATACCTGCAACATTCTCAGTGCCTGCTCTGCGGTTTCTCTCCTGAGCGCCGCCGTCGATAAGGTTTTCGATTCTCAGTCCCATACGGACATAGAGAAGACCTACACCCTTGGGGGCGTGGAACTTATGTCCCGAAACGGAAAGCATATCAACATTGAGCGCCTTTACATCAACGGGGATATGACCAACAGCCTGAACAGCATCGGTGTGGAAAAGCACACCCTTTGCTTTACATACAGCACCGATCTCAGCAATAGGCTGAACGGTACCGATCTCGTTGTTTGCCATGATAATGGTAACGAGTGCGGTATCCTCACGGATAGCATCGCGTACCTGCTGTGCAGTGATAAGACCGTCGCTGTCAACAGGGAGATATGTTACCTCAAAACCCTCTTTTTCAAGAGCGGCGCAGGTATGAAGCACTGCGTGATGCTCAATGGCAGTCGTGATAATGTGCTTCTTTCCTTTCTGAGCCTGAGTGTGAGCTGCGCCCTTTATAGCCCAGTTGTCAGCCTCAGAGCCGCAGGATGTGATAAATATCTCGTTAGGCTTTGCTCCCAGACAGTCGGCGAGAGTCTGACGTGCGTCGATAAGAGCCTTGGCGGCCTCAATGCCCTTGGAGTAGATAGATGAGGGGTTGCCGTAATTGTCGAGATAAAACTCGCTCATTGCGTCGAATACCTTGCGGGAGACCTGAGTGGTCGCCGCATTATCCACATAAACAAACCTTTTTTCCAAAATTATCGAAGACCTTTCAAAGTCGATTTTCTTTTCGGTTCTTAATATATACTAAATTAGTCCACTTTGCAATAGGTTTGCCAAATTTTTGTCGATTTATTCAATTTCTGTGTTGTTCTGTCTGCATAACTGCAACTCTGTCACAACGCTCGTTGTATTCGTGCCCTGCGTGCCCCTTTATCCACTCAAATGTGACCTCATGAGAATCAATCAGGTCGAGCAGCTCGCCCCAGAGCTCGGGATTGAGAGCGGGCTTGCCGTCGCTTTTTTTCCAGCCCTTGGCACGCCATGCTTTTGCCCAGCCCTTTGTTACGCCGTCGACCACATACTTTGAATCTGTGACGATATGCACGCTGCATTTTCTTTTAAGTGCCTTGAGAGCCTCAATAACGGCAGTGAGCTCCATGCGGTTGTTGGTGGTTTCGTGAGCGCCGCCGGAGACCTCTTTTTCCATACCCATGCAGACAAGAACGGCACACCAGCCGCCCGGCCCGGGATTGCCAGAACAGGCACCGTCAGTATATATTGTTACCTTTGTAAGTCCATTCATATTAGTACAGCCCCTTTGCCTGATTATTTTACCCCACATGAATGGACGTGTAAAGCATATTTTCCTATAAATAATTCTAAAAGTCACAAATACTTTACCGTTTGAACATTGCAATAGAAATAACTCTGTGTTATAATTCAAAGGATATTTGCGAAATGAGCAAGTGAAAGGAAATGATATAGTGATGCGTAGTAAAAGAGGTACTGCGGCAGTTGCTGTGTTGCTTGCGGTCATAATGTCAATGACATTCGTACTCAGCGGCTGTACCGGCTTTTTTGGCGCAAGAGTTGATACTGAGGGAACAGACCCTTATCAGACTCCCAATATAAGAGGCGTCTGGAGTGCAAACAGCATCAACGAAAAAATCGGCTCTTATTTTGATGATGTCATAGCATCTCTCAAGATTGCAAATTCCAACGAAGTAAACGAGCTTGTGGGAAAGATGCGCTACAGTGTTGAGAATGCAGGCGGAAATAATGTTCTGCGTTCATGGATTGAGGGTGCAGAGGGACAGAAGATAATGCTGCCGGATATTGTGCTCAATGCCAAGGAATGCACTGTAGCGGCAGATGTGCCCGAGTGCATAGCTGATTATGAGATACTTAAATATGCAATGGCCATGGCATCGTACGGAGTCGAAGTGGATGTATATAACATGGATACACCGCTGACAGCATCTCAGATGGCCGACATACTTATTGCGTGGTATGAAAACAAGACAGGAAAGGCTGTCGATTATTCTTCTGTGAATTCCGCAGTGCCCGAGGAATCATCAAAAAAGGTGCTGGCACTTATCCCCGATTATGAATATACAGAAGAACTTATCTACAATAGTGATGCAACAACAACCATGCTGGTTGATACACTGGCTCCCATTATGAGTGAGCTCAATTACCAGGCTTACGGTGTGTACAGCGGAAATGCAAAGCTTATCGATTTTGTAAAGTATGCAGAGCTTTATCTGAGGATGTATGCGCCCGAGGGATTAAATTATAATTTTGAAACCGAAAGCGAAACAGTAACCGATACAGACACAGCAGAGGTCAAACTCAGTACCGACTGGGATAAAATCGTTTCAGACACCAATATTTACAATACTGTTGACAGTGTAATGATTCAGTCTGAGGAATCACTTACAAGACTTGCACTCGCAAAGAATATGCTGCTTGTTCTCAGAGCAGGCTACGATACAGAAGTGAAGGCTCAAAGCACAGTTTTTGACTGCGCTGATGAAAGTGCAGCAATTATGATTGAGAATTCCATCTT
>JAZSNZ010000273.1:0-4423 GCA_045536645.1 Acutalibacteraceae bacterium | reverse complement strand
AACGGCGGTCAGAACAATCAGAACAACGGCGGCGGAAACCGTCAGGATCATCAGAACCATCACAAAAAGCCCAACAATAACAATCAGAAGAAACAAAATCCTCAGCAACCAAAACATTCTGACGCAAACTGACTAAATATGTGTTGATTTTTAGCACTGTCAGTGCTATAATTCAAGTAAACTAATACTTAGGAGGAAAACTATTATGGCATATGTTATCAACGACAGCTGCATTTCCTGCGGTGCTTGCGAAGGCGAGTGCCCTGTAACCGCTATCTCTGCCGGCGACGGCAAGTACGTCATCAACGCTGACGAGTGCATCTCCTGCGGCGTATGTGCAGGCGTTTGCCCTGTTGAGGCTCCCGCAGAGGCATAATTGTCTCGGAATTGAATTCAAAGCAGCGGTGAAGTTATACTTCACCGCTGCTTTTTCCTTTATCCGAATATTCTTTTCCCTCTCTGCACAAAGTACAACATATAGTGTTAGTCCACTTAACTTAAACAACCTGTTGATTCTTGGTAAACATTCTGACATCTCCTTAATCTGTCGGTTACAATTTGGTTACAGGGCTTTTCTGTAGTTTTGCACAACTTTTTGTGGGTTTAATCTGTTTTAGAGGTAGTGCACCATTGTCTAAATGGCTTATTTTCGACAATTTTTCAAGGTTTACATATTTATTTTAACAATTCCTCTCATTTTTCATTGTGCATAACACACAAAAGTTTAAAAAGTTACAATTTGACATTTTTATTTGTCGAAGATATAATACGAAGCGATGAAGGAAAGGTGTGTCCTTTCCACATTCAATCATGATTTTGTTAAGATTGGAGACGGAGTTGTGAAAAGATTTACAGAACAGACCATGCGCACAATCAGATTCATGCGCAGCCGTTTTGGTTCTGTACTCATGCTGACTCTTGTTTGCTTAATCTGTGCCATAACCTTCTCTTCCTATATGTCCCCCGCTGCTTCTGAGGAAGAGACTTTGAATATTTTTACCGACGACACAGAAACCCGTGAGATCGTTGTTCAGTCAGGTGTTGCCCTCGCCGGCAGCGAAGAGGTCGTGGTACGACTCAGTGACAGCGACTCTGCAAGGTCAGACAGTACAGACGTTATATATGATGTTACGGTTTATGATGCAGGACAGGCAGCTCAGTATTTTACTGATGCAGTTACCGTTGACGAATTCCTTGCTGACAATGCTATAATCCTCGATCAGTACGATGTGGTTTCCCCTGCTCTTACTGAAGGCATCCGCAACAATATGGTCATAAACATCGACCGTGTTAAGATTGAGGACGTAACCACAAATGAGATCGTACCCTGCAAGACCGTCAAGGTAGAAACCACCGAGCTTCGTACAGGTGAGACAAAGATAATCACCGCAGGTTCTGACGGCATCAAGACTGTTATTACAAGAAACGTTTACGTAAACGGCAAATTCTCCCGTTCCGATGTCATCAGCGAGGAGATAACCACCGCAAGCGTTAACCGTGTCGTTCAGGTTGGTACCCGTAAGGAGACCGCTGAAAAGGCTGAAAATTACGAGACAAAGACCTTCGTTGACTCCGCAGGACGCAACGTTGCATACACCAAGCTCCTGACCGGCAAGGGTTCTGCATATACAGCTGATTCCGGTACTACAAGCTCCACCGGTCGTCCCCTCTCTGTAGGCGTTGTCGCTGTTGACCCCGATGTTATCCCCTACGGCACAAGGCTCTACATCACCTCCGCTGACGGCAGATATGTTTACGGCTATGCTTTGGCTTCCGATACAAACTCTGTTGTTGAGAACGGTGAGGCAATCGTAAACCTCTTCTACGACAGCGATTCTCAGTGCAAGGCATTCGGCAGCAGAGATGTCAATGTTTATATCCTCGAAAACTGATTAACAATTTCAAAAGCCCTTACAGCAAATGCTGTAAGGGCTTTTTTCATGCCGCTTTTATGCGTGCGGTCAGCACTGTGATATCGTCATCTCCTGCTGTTCTGGCATTCTTGGCTTTTGCAAGAAGAGTACGTGCGAGAGAACGCATATCTGTTATTTCACAGGAGGCAAGCTCCTTTTCAAGCCACTCATCTTCATCGGGCACACCGTCTGATGCCATTACGACAATATCCCCATCAGAGAGTTCCTCTCCGCCCTCGGCAAACTCCACCTCTCGGAGTATTCCAAGAGGAAGGGACGGCTTGTCTATTCTGCGTATCTCGCCTTCTGACATAATATAGGTCTTTACTGCTCCTGCCTTGCACAGACGTGTTTCCCCAGTAAAAAGATTTACCTTTGTTATATCAAGGGTTGCAAGAGATTCATCTTCAGACTTTACAAGCAGAGCGGAATTTACCACCTTCATCGCACCCTCGAATCCGAAACCAGCACGCAGCAGACGGCCTGTAAGGCCGCAGGTCATTGCACTGTCAACTGCTGCTCTGCCGCCGCTGCCCATTCCGTCGCTGATTATCATCACAGCATTCCCATCGTCATCGAGAAAGGCCTCATAAGCATCTCCGCAAAGCTTTTCTCCGTTGCAGCAGTGCTGTGCCGCGCCGAATTCTATCTGCAGCCCGGGCAGCTGACTGGTACTCAACGTAAATTCCGACTCGCCTTCTATAACAGGCTTTGACAGTTCCATGTCCAGCGCATCCTCAAGCTCATATATAAGCTCATTGCGTGCGATAGCTTTTCCTCTGCGCCCTCCTACTCTGGCGGTTATGGACAGTCTGCCTGTGCTGTTTACAATACAGCGCACACTTTCGGGAATATACCCCGAACGGTGCAATGCCTCTCTGACAATTGCCGCGGCCTCTTCGTCGGCAGTATCCTCATGCTGGGTCTGCTGTGCAAGATCTGACAACATCAGGCTCACTCCGCCCATCTGATCACCTATCACCGACCGCACGTGAGAAATGCGTTGTCTTGCGCTCTCTCTTGCAGTCAGGTCTGCGTAGTTTCTGTTTATTTCGTCCATCATCTCGTCTGCTCTGGCACACCTCTGCCTAAATTCCATAGGCAGTGTTTTAACCGAAAGCGCACCGTTTTCTTTCAGTATTGGGCCGAGTGATTCTATTGCTTTCTGAGTTTCTTCTCTGGCACATTCCCAGCAGTGCTTTGAAATGGGACATTTTGTGCACACATTTTCGGTGCTCTGTCTGTATATCTGCTCCATACCAACAGTGCGCTTTTTTCCAAGCTTTCGAGATACCATGTCAACCGTATCCGAAACACTTCTCAGTGCCTTTGCGGCATCTTCGAGCTTTTTTGCGACCAGTGTTCCCGGCAATGGCTCTGCTGATTTTGTCCTGACAATGCCCATTCGCTCAAAGACCGCTTCCATCGTACTTTGGGGTATTATTCTGAAAAGCATGGAAGCAATGAGCATCTCAGCGATAAGAAAAACATTCACATTGCCCGACATGAACGAAGCAAGGCACATCACGGCCGAGGCAGCCACCGCTGAGGCAAGGGTGCCGATATACGAAAAAACACCTGCTGCAAGTCCTGCTATAGCGCACATTCCTGCTGCAGCCATATTCCCTCCCGATGCAGCCAACACCGCCGAACAGGCTACTCCTGCAATGGCACCGCCTGTTTCTCTCTTTGTGCGTGCTGCATTGAGCATGGCAAGAAAGACAGCCACGTGACCTACGGAAAAACCGTAGATACTTATTCTGCATAGCCCTGCCGCTGCCATGCACAGCGACACTGTCAGGGCAGTTATCTCCTGCCGCTCCAGCGCATAAAGCCGCCCTGCACGTATGCTTTCAAAGGCTCTTGCTATGAAGTATGCCCCTGCTGCCGCCAGCACTCCGTCGGCGGCGTAAAGGGCTATATCATAAGAAAGCTTCGCCCCGATGGATGCTGATATTATTGACCCCGTCAGCACAGTTGCCGTCATTGCTGCACAGGGGATAAAAGCAGGGTGTGAATACAGCTTTTTAAGCTCTGCACAGGCCCAGCGAATGCCTGCTACTGCAATTATCGTTGCAGCAGATCTAAGCTTGTCCTCTGCCCCGAAGGGCAGGAGACTGCCAATTATCGTACCCGCACCTGCAAGGGTGCAGTACCCTTTTGGAGCTGCCGCTGCAAAGGCTGTGCCAAAGGGTGACATCACACCGCCGATAGTTCCGCAGCCCATGAATATGCCGCAGATAAAAACAGCTATTTTCATGCCAAGGCTTTTTGTCACTCCTCTGAAAGGTGCTTCCACTTTTGAAAAGCGTATGCTTCTTTCGTTCATTTCACTTCCTCCTCGCTGATGATATTGTATAGCCTGTCCTCTGCGTAATCTGTCGCGACGAAGGGGGCGTATTTATGAACAATAGAAGGATTTATTGTGAACTAAACAGGAATTGACACACCTTGCTCAGAAGCTGTATAATTATTGGGAAATCGGAATTCAAAAGGAGCCTTGTTATGAA
>JAZSNZ010000337.1:0-7805 GCA_045536645.1 Acutalibacteraceae bacterium | reverse complement strand
GGGGCGGAACAGGTGCAGAGTACGCTGTACCTGATTTTGCCACCTGAGAACCCGGTGCCCTTGTCTGTGCAGAGGGCATAACGGTGGTTACCATTGCAATCTCAGGAATATAGGAATCATTTCTTCCCCTGTTCTTTCCTGCAAGAAGTGTGGGGCTGGATGATACGGGGCCGCCGTATCCTTCATCTTCGTCTATTTCTTCGAGATAATCCTCAACATCAGTATTTACAATATAAATACAGTAACCGGCAATAAAAAATATAAGTGAAACATCCAATGCGAAATGAGTCTCCACAGCATACCTCAGTATATCCTGCTGCTTATTTATGACATTCATTACGGGGTCGACCATTCCCAGCAGAATAAAGAACATTGCTGCACTGCCTGTTCCCACTGCCCACTTTGATGCGTTGCCTGCCGAGCCGACCGTCAGCTTTGCAGAAGACACGAAGAACAGCATAAGAAATACCATTATAAGCGTATCGATATAATTTCCGCTCATATCGGTGGACGATGTGTTCCGAAGGAAAGACAGCACTACTCGTACAATTGCACCGAGTATGGGGATAAGAGGCACCATTACATAGCTGCCCGCGTGGTTCTGTCCGCCAAAGAAGCTGAATGCGTAGAACAGAAATGTCACTGCCATAACAATCAGAATTGCTATGTACACAATACCTATGGTATCAAGAGATTCTGATGCGGAAATAACATCCGTAACTACCTGACCGCTTGAATCAACAGTTGTTTCAAGCACCGCCTGGGTTGTTCCAAACAGCCGCTTTTCGGGATGTATAACTCCGAAAACACCCACAGCACCATGTGCTACAGCGGCTATAAGCGCTGCAATACCTGCTCCTGCAGATCGTTTTTCTTTTGGCCAGAAGCTCGGATATTCCGGACTCGACAGTGAGAACACCAGCATAAGCAGTGCCGATACACCCATGAGTACATACAGAATATAGTCGAGTACTCCCTTTTCCCCATTAATCTTTATGAAGGCAAGCAGCGGCACACAAATGAGAGATGCTATAAAAAATGTAACAAGCGATCCTTTTAATCTTTTCATCGCCGGCTTTCCTCCTTTCCACAGATTTTGCGTAATATTCAAGCAAAAGCATACATAAGCTTTATAAAGACATTCCACTCCACGGTACTGTCTTTATTATATTATTTTAGTATACAAAAACCACAAAGTCAATAGCGCTGTTTCAATTCGCGTCAATAGAGGAAAGGGATGTTATTATGGCAAAATACATACTGCGCCTGGCAAGTATTCTTACTATTCTTTTTCTGGCCGTTCCTTTTCTTGTTTCTTTCAGCTCTGAGCATACACACACTCTTTTCCCTTCCATTTATGATGTCGTATCTCTTGAAATGCCCGACGGCAAAAACATGATTATAAGCAAAGAGGAGTTTTTTTCAGGTACTGCTGCCGCATTTATGCCCAATGAAAGTGACGAGGAAACTCTCCGTGCAGCCTGTATTATTCTAAGCACGCCCTGTCTTATCGAAAAGGGGGTTCTGTACTTAAGCGAAGAAGAACGCTCTCAGCTTTTCGGGAACAGTTATAACGAGAAAAGCGAGCTTTACTCCGCTGTATGGGAAAGCACAAAAGGACAGAGCCTTGTTCTGTCAGACTGTGACCTGCGTTCTCTGAGCGAATACATGGAAATTCTGCCTCAATGCCAGGGTGATTATAAAGAAAAACTCTCATCACTCTTTCCCGGCGGTGGGATAAAAACAGAAAGAGGAGCTGCCTGAGCTGCTCCTCTTTTTATGGATTTTATATTGCTCCCCTGAGTCCCATCAGGGTTGCCAGTACACACAGCAGAATCGGCAGCATCAGCTTTGCAGGGAAATATGCTATCGCTCCGCCGCTCATACAGCATATCATTGCAACAAGCAGTATCCCGAAAATGTAGCACAGGATCTGGAGCACTGTTGATGTTTTCAGTGCCGCTCCCAGCTTTTTTACTGTACACAGTGCCTGTGCAAAAGAGGCAAGTCCTCTTTCGCAGGACATTACTGCAGGACAGCTGTCGTGCACAATATTTGTAAGCATTTCATAATCTGCGCTTTCGTTGACACCGAGAATATTGACATGCCTGTGTGCAATGTCAAAAGTATCACTGACAAGTCCACCTGTAATATTCGGGTCACGGGTGCAGACAAATATGGCAACACCCTCCTGCACAAGCCTGCCCAGAGCCCTTTCGGTTTTTTCATCCGCTCTGTAGTCAAGAGCTATAGCACCTGCAAACCTGCCGGAAATGGCTATATACACCATATGATTTCCATTCTTCATCATGTGGCTTTCGTGATCCTTGCCGGGAATATCAATTTCATGCTTTTCAAGCATCTCACGTGTACCAACCATGACTCTGCGGCTGTTCACATGTCCCTCAAGTCCACTTTCATGTTCGTAACGAAGCTGCTCAACATCATAGAGCAGATGTCGCTGGTGACCTATTTCCTCATCCAGCACATCTCCCAGAGTGCCGCCTGCGGCGATGGCAAGAGATGCTGCATAGAGGACTATCTCATTACGGCTTAAGTGGGTAAAGGTTTTTGCTCCCACAAAACGAACCGAACCCTTCGGGAAAAGGTCTGCAGCGGATACCGCCACTGAGCTGCATGAAGAAAACTCATCCACTGCCGCCCAGCCGGATATTGTAACTCCGTGTTTTACAAGGCGTGATGAAGAAACAAAAAGGGGCAGCGCGGAAGTCAGGAGCCTGCAGGCAGGTATTGCGCTCACCGCAACAGCACAGAAGCATGTCAGTGCGTGCCACAGGCTGCCGCCGAGCGCCAGACCAAGAATTGCCGCCAGCACCGCAAGAACAAGTGTATAGGGAGCAAGTCTGTCAAGCTTTGTCTCACAATCATCTCTCTCATAGGAGAAACGGAGAAAACCGCTTAAAAACTTCGCCTTCACTCTGTAAATAACACTTCTCTCCCTGCCTGTGGCAGAAAGAAGATCATAGTAGTTTTCATCATTCTGACAAAGCATTACTGCATTGTGCATCTTCTTTCTGGAAACAATCGAGAAGCTCCGCTCGATGCGTTTGTTCAGAAGCAGAAGTGCGATATCGTTGACTATAAATGTCAGCGCAAGCACTGCGGTAAACACTCTGTTTACGCTTCCTTCGGCATCGCCGTTGAGGTCTGCGTGCTCTGTACCGTAGCCTATCATCTGTGCAATTATATGCACAACTGTAACAGCTGAGGCTATGAATGCCACAGTGTCGCTGTCGGGCTGTTTTTCAATCAGCCTCTTTATGCCGCTTATTATCGATGCCCTTTGCAGAACGAGAATAAACAGAAGAAGTATTCCGTTTATGAGAAGATATATCATAGGTGACTTTTCCGCATTGAGCATATCGGGCAGAGATACGCCTAATGCAGGAAACAATTCAAGCACCACGAGGAATATACCTGCAAGAGAACAGGCCGATATTCGAAACAGCGAGTTCTTCACCTGTTCAACCAGGTCTGTTCTGATCGCCGCACTGTCTCCGCTGTAACGGTAATCGTCCACATCTGATGCTTCGCCGCGCTCAGGTCTTGGAGGCTCTGAATAGGGAGATTCCTCAGTCTCAGGCATCAGCACACGAGCTTCTCCTTCTTCCCTGTCATATTCTATCTCTTCTTCGGGAAAGTAACTTTCTGTACTTTCCGGTTCCTGTGCTATCATTCGTATATGTATGCGTTCAAATACTATCGTGCCTTTTACCAGCACAAAACCGCCCTTACTGGCAGGTTTCGGCAGCTCAACGCCCCATGCGGTAGGGGCAGGCAGCACAGAAAGCTCTGTGGTTTCCGCATCCGGCGACAGCACACGTTCCTGCATTTTCAATCTTTGTACATCAAAGCCGGGTTTCATTGTTTAATCATTCCTTAAATCAGCCGCGTCTGTTGAATCTGCCTCCGGCAGAGGATGCAGGTGCAGAGAAGCCATTATCAAAACTGTCAGAGAAACTGTCATCCTCAAAAGCGGAAACATTGCGTGACGCAGAGCTCCGTGCGGCAAATCGTGACGGTACAGCATTTCCTGTCTGCTCACTGCTCTGTTCAGCTGAGCCTCTTCTTGCAAAACGTGAAGGCGCTGCGCTCTGTGCAGGCTGTTCGATATTTTCACTCTGCTCTGCTGCACCTCTGCGTGAGAACCTTGATGGCGCTGTGCTTTCCGCTCTCTGAACAGGTACTTCTTCCGCAACAGGCTCTGCAGGTATCTCAGAAGCAATTCTGTCATACTGGCTTTCGTAGGCCTTTGCAGGCTCTTCTTTCACCGCAGGAGGTTCGGGCTGCGGTATAACTTCGGGCACGCTCTCCTGTGCAGGCTCACTTCTCGCAGCGATTGCACGTACTTTCGGTGCTTCACGCGATGCTCTTTCACCATAAAGCGCCTCGGGCTGTACATCGTATCTGTGAGCAGAACGTGCCGCTGAGGGACGTCTTCTCCTTTGCGGTGCACCGTGTGCCATATCAACAGGCACAAAGCCTGCCTGGAAAACATAGCCTACGGGAATATACTGAGGCTGGCCATATCCTGCAGGGGGGTACTGGTAAGGATACGGCTGCTGTCCGTACGGCTGGGCATATGGATTCTGGGGCGGATAGCCGTAGGGGTTATAGGGAGGCGGATACTGACCGTACATATAAGGATTGCCGTAGCCGTAGGTCTGATTATCTGCATATACTGCACTTGCTGTTTCCTGCTCGGTGAATGTTTCTTCTGCGACAGGCTCTGTATATGTTTCCTGCACGGGTGGGTTCATCTCCTCCATAGTAGGAATTACATCAAGCACAGGCTCTTCCTTTTTTGGCTCAGGAGCGCTCTCAGCAGAGCTTCTTCTTGAGAAACGGGATGCCGCAGGCTTTGCTGTCTCCTCACTCTTTTCACTGCGCTTTGAAAAACGGCTCGATCCGCCCGTTCTCTGTGCCGGAGGCTCGGGAGTTTCGGTTCGTCTCTGAGGTTTACTCTGGGAATGTATCACCGAACGTGTTTCTCTTCCAAATATGTTTTCTGCATCCGCTTCGTCGCCCTTCATGGAAAGAGCATCAACGGCTGCGCCTTTTCCCTGTACTGTTGACACTTCGTCTTCATCCTCCTCATCTTCTGAGAACAGATATGCAAACTTGGAATTTTCACTCTGAAGCGGCTTTACTTCCTGCGGGGTCATCTCTCTGCGCGAAAAGCCGCCCGATATTCTGGTGGGCTTGTCGGGATTGAGCATATCGGCGCCCATACCCGTTTCCTCGCCATCACCACGTCTGCCGAAACGATCACGTTTAGGTTTTGCAAACGTAATCTCTTCGGTTTTTATTCCTTTCTTGCGCTGTGCCTTGACCCTGCCTGTGCCCATGGAAAGATCTGCATCGCTGTCAAGATCAATCTGGTCAGCTTCAAAGCCCAGTGCTTCCTTGTTATCTTCAAAGCCCATTATAACTGACTTTCCTTTCGTTATCTCTTGCCTCGAGGCGGCATGCCGCCCTCAGGTGGTCTCTGCCCCTGTCTGCGCTGTGCATACTGTGCCTGCTGGCTCTGCCATGCAGCCGCAGCCTGCTGCTGCATATCCCAGCGCCTTGTGGTGTTCTGCCTGCCCTGAGGCTGAGGCGGCACGGGATTTCCCTGCGGCCTCTGTGCAGGCGGAGGCATATTGGGAGGCATCTGACCCGACATTCTCTTTCGGTATTCCTCCTGCTCTCTTGCCCATCGCTGTGCATCTGCTTTTCTCTGCTCTTCGAACGCCCTGCG
Source organism: Acutalibacteraceae bacterium (assembly GCA_045536645.1). Classification (GTDB taxonomy): domain Bacteria; phylum Bacillota; class Clostridia; order Oscillospirales; family Acutalibacteraceae; genus JAISGQ01. Next base: position 2,044 of record JAZSNZ010000337.1, on the reverse strand, counting down.
CTGCTCTTCCATGGTCTTGCGCTGTTTTTCCTCTGCAAGCCTGCGTTCGTTTTCTTCAATTATCTTTTTTCTGCGTTCTTCCTCGCGCTTTACTCTTTCGGCCTCTGCCTGTCCGAGGGCGTAGCCCTGTGCTACAGGCTCACGATATGCCGATGCACGCTCGGAAAACGGCACTCGCTGAGCATTTCTGCGTCTTGCAGGATTCGGTGTCCTTCTCCTGCGCTGCTCAGACTCTGCCTGCTGCTGTGCCTCCAGCCGTTCTCTTTCTTCCCGCTCCTCTTCCTCGCGGTACTTCGCTCCATAGGTACTGTACCACACGCTTCGAAGCTTGGGATCACGTACCTCATCAGGCAGTGTCAGCTTGCCCGGTGAACGGAAATCATCCTTCATTATCTCATCGAGCTGGTCGGGAGACAGTACGCAATCAGCTGTATAGGGGTTTATGGACATCGCCTTCATATCATCGTAGGATTCGAGCTTCGGCATGCGTCTCGGCTCTACTCCCGAAAACTGCTTGTATCTGTTGTTGGGGTCATACAGCTCGTCGGGAATGTATCTGCCGGGATTTACTCCTGGTGCGCTTTCCCTCTTTGCGCCTATGACCTCGGTCTCTGTATTCTGCTGAATCTCCGACCATGTGGGAGTTTCGCTGTCTATTCTGCTCCAGTGACGTGTTTCACTGTAAAGCTGAGGCATGGGACGAGCAGAATCGATAAGTCCCGACTGCTCGGGGATCATCTCATCTCTGCCTCGGTCGTCAAGCTCTCTGCGGCGAAAATCATCTGTGGGGTCGTCAAAATTCAGTCTCTCCGTAAGCTTTGAAAAGTCCTCATCGTCAAAGCGTTTTTTCTTTTCCCTCTGATCGATGATTTTTCCCTGTGCAGTATCTCGCTTTTCCCGGAACTCGTTTATTTCCTTTGCAATGTCCTCGTATCTTTCCTGCTGCTCCTTGGGAAGCATTTCGATAAGCTCGGCTCTGCGCTGTTCGATGGGCACGTTGTTTCTGACCGTACTTCTTCTCAGCTTTCCGTCTCGCTCTTTTTTCCCCTCAAGCTCCTTTTCCTCAAACCTGTCCCTTGCTGCAGGGTCTGCGAGGAAGGAAAGATCCTTTGGCGCTCTCGCCTTTCTTCCTGCGAGAGCTGAATATCTCAGGCGGCTTATGGTAAAGTCAGATATCTGCTCGCCTACTTTGCCGCTGGGTCTATAGCTTGCCGAATAGCTCATTTTTTCGAGCATCTCGGGAGTCACTCTGCCACCGTTGAGGTCTTCCTCTATGTCAAGATCGAATCTGGCTGAGTCAGGCTTCATGCCGTCAGGACGGGCAGAAAGAAGTCTTTCTCTCTGCAAGGCAAAGGCTCCTCGCTTTGATTTTATTGTACCTGCCTTGCGTGTTCTCGCTTCGTCAAGCACTATGTCAAGCTGATAGGAGGCTTCTTCACTGACCTCGACATCTTTAAGATATGGATTTTTATAACTGTTCAAAAATCTTCTTGCCACAGGTCACAGCCTCCTCTCTTGATTACTTGCTGTATTTTATATTTTAATTATTACCTGGGATTTACCGCTTTGAGTCCGTCACGCTGTCTTACAGCCTCGTAAATTACGATTCCTGCGGCAACTGAAGCATTGAGGGAGTTTACCTGTCCGTGCATGGGAAGGCTCAGCACTCCGTCACACTTTTCCTTTACAAGTCTGCCTACGCCACCGCCTTCGCCGCCGATGACCAGTGCAAGACCTCCCGTAAGGTTTGCTCCGCACCAGTTTTCGCCGTCCATATCCGCTGCATAGACCCAGATATTTTTCTCCTTGAGCTTTTCTATGGTCTGGGGGATATTGGCAACTCTTGCAACGGGGATATATTCCACCGCACCTGCGCTTGCCTTGCCCACTGCATATGTAAGTCCTGCGGCTCTGCGCTTTGAGACGATAACTCCGTGTGCGCCTGCTGCTTCGGCGGTTCTGATTATTGCGCCGAGATTATGAGGGTCTGCTATCTCGTCTGCTATGATGATAAAGGGGGCTTCGCCCTTTTCTTCGGCAAGGG
>JAZSNZ010000220.1:0-6116 GCA_045536645.1 Acutalibacteraceae bacterium | reverse complement strand
TCAGCTTCAGACTTTAAAAGAAAACGTAAGTTCCAGCAGCCCCCCGTCGGACTTACGTCCGACTACGGTTTTTCTGTGTGCAGTATTTTGATAGGTCAGTGCGGCTTAACGGTCTTTGTTCAGCTTGCCGTATTTTTGGGCGCGGATAATCTGCCTGAGCGAATCGAGGGAGACCTTCAATCTGTGCAGAGGTGCTTTGAATCTGTATTGCGCAAGCTTTTTCTGATAATCCTCACCGAGCATATCGTAATATTCCCTCAGCTCGCCTTCTTTAATTTCTTTCAGCTTTATCTTAAGGGAAATAAGCCTGCGAAGAATAACAAACACAGCATCCTCAATACTCCTGCGATTTTCGCCGTTCATATGCCGCAGAGCGGCAGGATACACAGGAAGATAGCTTTTGAACAGTTTTATTTTATTTTCCCTGCCGCCAAAGTGATTTTTTCGGGTCCAGGAAGTAGGGTGATGAAAGCGATATACAGACATTTCTTCGGAGAAAAAGTACATTGGCCCGATTGTTGCAAGCCATATAATAAGAGATTTATCGCCGACTCTCGGAACCATCATATCCTCAGGCTTTGCCATGCCGTATTCCAGTCGGAACATCATGGAATTTGCACTTACAAACATATCACGGGCGTTTTTTTCGATTATTTCACCGGGTTGTACGGTGCCGCTTTCCTTCAGCGGTCCGAGGATTTTATCGGGGGTACGCCCGCTTATATCTATTCTGCGCGCAGCATGAGCGCAGAACGAATAATCGGGATGAGCCTCAAGAAAGTCATACTGTTTTTGCAGCTTGTCAGGGTCTGTCCAGTAATCATCGCCTTCGCAGGTAGCAATGTATTTTCCTTTTGCGATGGGATATACGAAGGTTTTGGTCATAAGGATATTTTTACTGTACTGATTTTCTGTCTGCAGGATCGGTTTGATAAGGTCAGGATATTTATCGGCATATTCGCGGATAATATCCGCACTGCCGTCAGTGGATGCATCGTCGTGTACAATAACTTCCAGAGGGAAGTTGACCTTCTGCATTACAAATCCATCCAGTGTCTGACGGATATATTTTTCCATGTTATAAGAAAGACATACAACAGTTACACCGTTGCCGTTGAACTCCATAGGTCTTTCCTCCTTTCACTGCTCTGCATTGTCGGTTGTTTTACCGACAGCAGATTTCGAAGATTTGCGTCTGAACAGCTTGTTTCTGAATTTATCAGCAAATGTTGTCAGCAGATTTTTAGTATACATATATTCAGTTGTTCGTCTGTAAATAAGCCATATGACAACATTTGGAATAGTAAGGCAGAGTACGAGTTTTACAATGAAAGAAACAGCGATATGGACACCGGGGATGAGACCTGAAAAGCTGCCCATACCGAAAAGCAGTCCGCCGAGGCAGTAGGTTACGGCAGTGATGGCAGATGTCAGGCCAAGCTGAAGAATTACCTTAATGAAATAAGAACGTACAGGCCTTTTGAAAATATGCTTGTAAATAAGCATAGGATCATACCATTGTGTGGTTGCTATATGGGCGAAGATTGTTGCGATTTTTACGCCGATAACGCCCCATTCATCGCTTTTAATGCCAAGAACAAGAGCAAGGGCTATGGACAGGGTAACATTGATTATGCACATGAAAACAGGTCTGTATTTACCCTGGACAAAAAGTCCGTTTGCATTTCGCACAGCAGAAACAGGGTCCAGTATGGTGTTGGAATAAATTACTGCGGTAAGGGCTATGGGCATCATCAGGTTCATTACGAATTCCTTTCCGATCCACAGCTCTATGAATGGATTGAGAAGGACAATGAAGTTTACAGAACAGAAACAGCCTATCCAGAAGAAAACAAACTGCAGATTCTTAAAGGTGGTGTACTGATAATCAGGATCCTTTTCCACAGCGAGATTGCCCATGCTGGGGGTAAGTGCATTTGAGAACTGGAGAATGACAATTCGTGTTTTATTGGTTACAAGACGGTAGTTGGACACGTAGCCTACCCATAACGGGCCGTAAAGCGCTGAAATTACAATACTGTCAAGGCTGGCGTTTATCTCCTGACAGATTCTGTATATCATCAGTGCGCCCACGTTCTTATACAGCTGTTTCTTTTCTTCCTGTGTGAGGCTTTCCTTTGTTTTATAATCGACATAGGGGAAACGCTTATCGGCACAATGCGAAATAATGGCATTTGTGGTTCGTGTAATGATTATGCCTGCAACAAGATATGCAATGTAAATATAGATACGGTGTTCCTTGATAATTAAATTGAGCAGCAGCAATATGCAGGATTCAACTATAACGCGCACAAAAGACATGATCATCTGAATGGATGAAATCTTGCGCTGCTGCTGGTGGGCGGTGAGCAGAGTGGATTTGTAAATAAAAAGATATGATACCGCAGAGTCAATGACATACAGGATAAAAATAAGGATAAGGTATCTGGAAACCTCCTGGCGAATACCACTGCTGATTTTTTCGGGGGGAACAATAAAATCCATGAACGGAATCATGAGAAGACCCAGAACAAGAATTACGCATGCAACCAGCTGATAAGCACGTTTGAAAAATTGCATCAGCGCGGATATTTTTCTGTGATCCCCTTCTGCGATGGGCTTGTAAAGAGAAAAAGCGATTGATGAAGAGATGCCAAGCTCAGCAAAAGAAAGCAGGGTGAGTATATCTGTAAAAAGGCTGGATATACCGGCATATTCTGCGCCCAGTGTATGGATGAAAATAGAGCGCATTATAAAGCCTGTTACTATATTGACCAACTTTGAGGCCATGCCTGCGGTTGTATTAAGCACTGTATTTTGGGTTCTTGTTCGCCTTGCCGTGACGCTCACTCCCTTCACAATTGAATGCCGTTATCTGAAAAGATGCTGATTATCAACAATGACTTATCGATAATCAGCATCTTTTTTTCGTTTTGCACCAATATTTTACACCTGTCCAATATACATGTCAAGGTTGCAAACTGTGAAATTTAATTTAAGACAGGGTTTTATTCCTGGCTTGCAAGATAAAGCTCGTAAAACTTCAGTGGGTCAACATCATTGATTCCCTTGAAATCAAAAAATCTTGCGGCGTTTTTCTTTGCCAGTACAGGCCCGCACATGACCTGCTCATAATCACAGGCAGGATGGGTGTTTATTTCGCAGAGCTTCATACCGTCGTTTGTAATAATAACATCAAAGCCAAGATAGCTCAGAGAGGAGAGATGGCTGCAGATATTATTGAGCATATCCTTTACATACTCCCAGTTGGGAAGTCCCTCGCCCTTCCATGTTACATTGGTGTCGGGGTGCTTATAAAGAATAGTATTTCCGTCTTTGCAGAATTTCTTGTATCTTATTGAAAATTCATTGAATGTGCCTGTTTCAAAGTCAAAGCCGATACCAATACCGCCGGAGGAAAGGTTGCTTGCACCGCCGGAAATGGAAGAACCAAAGCGAGCATAGGAAACGATACAAAACCAGGTGGACTTTTCGTACACACTGTCCATGGGGTCCTTTACCATGATTACTCGAAGAGTGCATTCGGTGTCGGGCCATATTTTGCGCAGGTCGTCGTGCTGACGGACGTATTCGGTCACAATATAATTGTGAAGATGATCAAGGATTTCTGCAAATCTTGCCTCATCAATCGGCTTGTTGTTTTCATATAAACCATCATCACGCATTTCAAGCTTGATAAAACCCAGTCCTCCTGATGTGCCTGAGTTGGGCTTCATGGCAAGGACTTTCTTTTCCCTGAGAAGATTGAGCAGAAAATCCTTGTCTTTTCTGACATTGTCAGGAGCATCCATCAGATATGTATATCTTCCGTCGTTTTCGACATAGAGATAATATTCGGGCATGGAGCTTTCACAGCCATTGCTGTTAAGGATATACTTTAGAGTCAGCTTGTCGTTTACCCATATTTTGAAATGATGATTAAGGGGGTGAAGCATAAAGTACTTCCAGTCAGGGACAAAATTTCTGTAGTTGACTTCATTGAGACCGTACAGCTTGATTCTGCCGGGGTAAAAACCTCTTTCAAGCGCCCACTTTTTTTCTTCGTCCGTTGCAGGAAATGCAGCCTCGTCATCTGCAAGCTTCTTTACAAACATTCTTGACCATTTATAGTCCATTCCGGCCTCTCTTACCAGTTCAAGCAGATGGTCGTAATTTGTCATATTAAACATCTTCCCTTGTATGCAAATTGTGCGGCTAAATGCACTTTGTCAGTGTTTTGTGTACATTGCGGCAATTGCCTTTCATATAAGATTATCACATTACAGATGGGATTACAATAGATGGAATGAAGTTGAAAGAAAATTTATTGCCGGCTTTCAGGCAGAATATCATGATTCACAACGGAAAAATTATAAGGCAAAAGAAAGGAAATAACGTGCATGTCGCAGAGGCTCTGTTTATTGACAATACAGAAAAAAGCGGTATTATCCTTGACAAAAGTAAGGGGGCTTTTCGATGGGAAAACCTGTAGTAAGTGTTATCTGCCTGGTATATAACATGAAGGATTACCTCAGACAGGCGTTGGACAGTATTCTGATGCAGAAAACCGATTTCCCGTTTGAAATAGTAATTCACGACGATGCATCTACTGATGGTTCCACAGATATTGTCCGTGAATATGCAGAAAAATATCCGGATATTATTGTACCCATAATACAGACAGAAAATCAGCACTCCAAAAAGACTCACATTACCAATATGTTTATAGTGCCTAAGCTGCGCGGACAGTATGCGGCATACTGCGAGGGAGACGATTACTGGACAGACCCGTACAAGCTTCAGAAACAGTTCGATTTTATGGATGCCCATCCTGAGTATTCTCTTTGTGCGGCCAGAATACGCCAGATAAACTGTCTGGATGCATCAGTGCCGGATAAGCTGATCCGACCGATAGATCATACGGGAGAGGTCTCCGTAAAGCAGATACTTCTGCAAAAAGAAAGACAGGCATTCTGCACCTGCTCACTTTTCTTCAGAATGTCTGTGTTTATGAAAAGACCTGATGATTTCCCGAATCGCGGAGACAGGATGCTGGTGCTCTGGCTTGCGCTCAATGGCAAGGTGTGGTTTATTGACGAAGAGATGGGTGTTTACAGACGGGCACGTCCCGGCTCATGGTCTGTGAGCAACTATCACAGTGGCGCAGAGAAAAAGATTCAGCTTTTCTTCTCGTATATACGTCTTTACAAACGCATTGATATATTCAGTGAATACAAGTACAACGATAGCTTTAAAAAATGCAATCTTAATTATATGAAGATGGCTGTCAGAGCAGGTGCAAAGCTCACTGACATTTCAAAGAAGGACATAAAGGATTGTTATGATGAACTTTCCTTTATGCAGAAATTAAGTCTGCGTACGGAAATACTGCTTGGCCCTGCAAGAAATGCTGCATCTGCGTTAAAGAGAAAGCTGAGAAAAAAGAAATAACAGAATTCTCCGGTTCGCCTGTCGAATCGGAGAATTTTTTCAGCCCTTTTGGAATACAGAAAACCGGCAGCCCTTCGTCAGGGCTGCCGGTGACAGTGGAACCGAACTTTTAATGGATTTTGCCTGAACCTACAGTATGCTGATGCTGTGATTTACTCTGCTGCAGTCTCTTCTGTTTCAGGAGGATCGATAAGCTCGAGTACGATGTTGTCGATGCATATGCGGTGCTTCTGGGTCAGGCGGAGGTTATTTACAGCGCCCATGGATATGCTCAGCACGGTGTTGGGGTCGCTGAAGGGTGCGGTGAAGGGGTCCATCTTAAATTCAAGAGTGTAGGTCTTGTATTCGGGGGTGAGCAGGAAGGTATCCTGTTTGTAGGGAGTCCAGTCATCGCCGTGGATAGAGCCGTCGCGCTGGAGAGCTATCATGAAGTGACGGGTAATATCGCACTTGGCATCAAGAGTCAGACGGTACCACTGACCCTGAACAAGATTTACATTATTCTGCTTGAGCTGAATCTTCCAGTCAAGGTCGCCGGTGTCCTCGATTGTGATATCAAAGGCGTTGTCCTCGGTGATGGAGTCTACAACATAGGTGGCCTTTGCGCCGCCGTCAACATAGGGACTGAAGCTTGCAAGGCCTGCGTTGAAGCTGCCGTTCTTCAC
>JAZSNZ010000391.1:0-2032 GCA_045536645.1 Acutalibacteraceae bacterium | reverse complement strand
TATTTCACCGCAGGAGCAGACGAATGCCGCGCATGGACCATTAACAAAGGAGACAAAACTCCAAAAACTACAAATATCATCCATACAAACTTTGAAAGAGGCTTCATACGCGCCGAAGTCATCAAATATGAAGACTTTGTACAGCTTAAGTCAGAATCGGCCTGCAGAGCGGCAGGAAAGCTCGGTGTTGAGGGTAAGGAGTATGTTGTCCAGGATGGCGACATCATGCACTTCCTCTTTAACGTATAATTACAAGTCTGGACACCGTAGATCGAAAGTAAGAGTTCTACAACGCGATATAGGTATAGTCGTACCTGTATCGCGTTGTTTTTATATACAATATAAGATAAAATACATATAAATATAAGATAATTATATTATTGTAAATGCTTAATGATGAAAGTGTTGTCTGTTTTATTGTTTTTAAGTCTTAAAATCTGTGCGACGAATGCTCAGCAAGTGGATGAGAATGTTATTGTGTTCTGGAATCTTGAGAATTTTTATGACTATACCGATGGTGGAACAGGGGAGTCTGATGCTGAATTTTCACCTTATGGAAAGCGATATTGGACCTCAAGGAGATTTTATGATAAATCCCGTTTGATTGCAAAGTCCATATTCTGGATAGGGGACTGGTGCGGGAGGATCCCGGATGTGATAGGGGTGGCTGAAGTGGAAAACAGGTCTGTTCTCAGCCGTCTTCTTTCTTCGACTGGCCTTCGTAAACATGATTATAAGGTGGTTCATCAGGATTCTGGGGACAGAAGAGGAATAGACGTTGCTCTGATGTACCGTTCTGATGCATTTGAAATGATCGACAGGTCGTTTGTAACTCCATTGCGACATGGAATCAAGATGCAGACAAGGGATATTCTTTGTGTGAAACTCCGCAGACTGTCAGATGGCCGGTTTTTCGATTTCATTGTCAATCATCATCCTTCAAAATTCTCAGGTTCGGCCGAGTCTGAAGAGAGCAGAGAGACTGTCATGAAGTCTCTCTGCTCAGTCTGTGATTCATTGAATGCCGTGTCGTCTTGTATTGACGCTTATGGGGGAATCATTGCCATGGGGGATTTCAATGATACTCCCGATGGAACTCAGTTCAGCATGCTTGATGAAAGACTGGATAATGCCTGCGGGGCTCTTTTTGAAAGAGGGGAGGGAACTATAAGGTATGAAGGTAAGTGGGACCTGATAGACATGTTCTGGGTAAGTCCTGCTGTTGCAGGTGATTGTAGAGCTGAAATACTTAAGATACCTTTTCTTATGACACGTGAGAGGAAGCATCCTGGGGAAAAGCCTCTCAGAACATACTCAGGACCGCGCTATCTGGGCGGTGTCAGCGACCACTGCCCCATAATCCTGAAACTACGGTAGACCTGTGGCCGATGGAGCAGGTCTATAAATATAATTGGCTGATATTCAGTTTGATTGGTGGTTGGAATTATTTTATATATTGCAATATCGGCAGTTATTGTTAACTTTGGAGGATTTTTACAGGAAACAATAACACTAAAATATTCAAACAATGAAACAGAGAATTGCTGAAAAATTCCAGACCCTCTTCCATACTGAGGGCGAGTTCTTTGCGTCTGCAGGACGTATCAACCTCATCGGTGAGCACACTGATTACAACGGTGGATTCGTATTTTTGGGTGTAATTGATAAGGGTATGATTGCTGAAATCAAACTCAATGGCACTGCAACCGTACGTGCTTTCGCGCTTGACCTCGACGAGTACTGCGAGTTTGGTCTGAATGAGGAGGATGCTCCAACACAGAGCTGGGCACGCTATATCTTCGGTGTTTGCCGTGAGATCCAGAAGAGAGGCGGAAAGATCGCAGGTTTCGACACTGTATTCGCAGGTGACGTTCCTCTCGGAGCAGGTATGTCTTCATCTGCAGCACTTGAGAGCACGTTCGCTTTCGCTCTCAATTATCTCTTCGACCTCGGAATCGACAAATTCGAGCTTGCACGCATCGGTCAGAGCACTGAGCACAACTACTGCGGCGTGAAGTGCGGTATCATGAAC
>JAZSNZ010000131.1:0-3347 GCA_045536645.1 Acutalibacteraceae bacterium | reverse complement strand
CTCGCTCTCCATACCCTGGATAGCGCCGCGGCGGCTGTTGAGGTCGCCGATAACGTCGCCCAGATAATCCTCGGGAGCAACGACAACTACCTTCATGGTCGGCTCGAGAAGTACGGGATCACCCTTCTTCATAGCTTCCTTGACTGCCATAGAACCGGCAATCTTAAATGCCATATCAGAGGAGTCGACTTCATGGTAAGAACCATCGTAAAGGGGTGCCTTGATGTCAACTACGGGGTAGCCTGCGAGAACACCGGAATTGAGTGCGCCCTGGATACCTGCGTCAACAGCGGGAATGTATTCCTTCGGAACAGTACCGCCGACGACTGCGTTGACAAACTCATAGCCCTTGCCGACCTCATTGGGCTCGACAATAAGCTTGACGTGACCATACTGACCACGACCACCGGACTGACGGGAGTACTTGGTGTCGACTCTTGCTTCCTTGCGGATAGTCTCCTTGTAAGCAACCTGAGGTGCACCAACGTTTGCCTCGACCTTGAACTCACGGAGAAGTCTGTCTACGATGATTTCAAGGTGGAGCTCGCCCATACCGGCGATGATAGTCTGTCCTGTTTCTTCATCGGTGTATGCCTTGAAGGTGGGGTCTTCCTCTGCAAGCTTAGAGAGGGCAATGCCCATCTTCTCCTGACCGGCCTTGGTCTTGGGCTCGATAGCAACACGGATAACAGGCTCGGGGAAATTCATGGATTCAAGGATAATAGGATGATCCTTTTCGCAGAGGGTATCACCTGTAGTAGTGTTCTTAAGACCAACTGCTGCAGCGATGTCGCCTGCGTAAACAGTCTCAATATCCTTTCTCTCGTTTGCGTGCATCTGAAGAATACGACCGATTCTCTCGTTCTGACGCTTTACAGAGTTGTAAACGTTGCTGCCCTTATCGAGCTTACCGCTGTATACTCTGAAATATGCAAGCTTACCAACGAAGGGGTCGGTTGCAATCTTAAATGCAAGTGCAGAGAAGGGCAGCTCATCAGAAGATGCTCTCTCTTCCTCTTCCTCGGTATCGGGGTTTGTACCCTTGATAGCGGGAACATCGGTGGGAGCGGGCATATACTCAACGATTGCGTCGAGAAGCTTCTGAACGCCCTTATTGCGGTAGGAAGTACCGCAACAAACGGGAACCATGGTATTAGCAATAGTGGACTTGCGGATGCAGGTCTTGATCTCCTCTTCGGTGAGAGGCTCATCAGCCATGAACTTTTCGAAAAGCTCTTCGTCCTGCTCAGCAACGCACTCGATAAGTTCTGCGCGATACTGCTCTGCAAGCTCGACCATATCCTCGGGAATGTCAGTAACGGTGATATCCTGACCGAGATCATCATTATAGATGTATGCCTTCATTTCAACGAGGTCGATAAGACCCTTGAAATCTGCCTCAGCGCCGATGGGGAGCTGAATGGGCACTGCATTACACTTGAGACGATCCTTCATCATCTTGATAACATGATAGAAGTCTGCGCCCATGATGTCCATCTTGTTGACGTAAGCCATTCTGGGAACCTGATACTTGTCAGCCTGACGCCATACGGTCTCAGACTGGGGCTCAACGCCGCCCTTTGCACAAAGAACGGTGACGGAGCCGTCAAGTACACGCAGAGAACGCTCAACTTCTACAGTAAAGTCAACGTGACCCGGGGTGTCGATGATGTTGATGCGGTGATCCTTCCAGAAGCAGGTTGTTGCAGCAGAGGTAATAGTGATACCTCTCTCTTTCTCCTGAACCATCCAGTCCATGGTTGCGCCGCCGTCATGTGTCTCACCGAGCTTGTAATTAACACCGGTGTAATAAAGAATACGCTCCGATGTTGTGGTCTTACCAGCATCGATGTGAGCCATGATGCCGATGTTTCTGGTCATTTCCAAACTTACCTGCCTAGGCATAGGATCCTCCTTATAAATATGGATAGTGCAGTTAAATAACTACTACCATCTGAAATGTGCAAACGCCTTGTTTGCTTCTGCCATCTTGTGGGTGTCCTCACGCTTCTTAGCTGCACCGCCGTTGCCTGCCAGTGCATCAAGGATCTCGTTAGCGAGTCTTTCCTTCATGGTGCGCTCATTTCTGAGTCTGGCATATCTGGTCAGCCAGCGAAGGCCGAGGGTCTGTCTTCTCTCGGGGCGGACTTCCATCGGTACCTGGTAAGTAGAACCACCTACACGACGAGCCTTGACCTCGAGGAGAGGCATGATGTTTTCCATAGCCGCCTCGAAAGCTTCGAGGGGATTCTTGCCGGTCTTTTCACCGACGATTTCGAAAGCACCGTATACAATCTTCTGTGCAACTCCGCGCTTGCCGTCATACATGACATTGTTGATCAGACGTGTTACAACAGTGGAATTGTAAATAGGATCGGGCAAAACTTCACGCTTTGCGATTGAGCCTCTTCTTGGCACGTTGCTTCCCTCCTTCATAATAATGATATCATAGGTACTCGAAAGTGACATTACTTCCGTTGGCGCTTTTCAGAGGCATCTATATTATATATATAAACGCCGCTGCTATGGCAGCCACTTTGTTAACTGTCAAATTCTTTTTGTGAAGTAATATCTTAATTACTTCTTTGCTGCCTTCGGGCGCTTTACGCCGTACTTGGAGCGAGCCTGGTTTCTCTTTGCAACACCCTGAGTATCAAGGGTACCTCTGATGATGTGGTAACGTACACCAGGAAGGTCCTTAACACGGCCGCCGCGAATGAGAACAACAGAGTGTTCCTGAAGGTTGTGACCTTCACCGGGAATGTAAGCAGTGACTTCAATACCGTTGGAAAGACGTACTCTTGCGATCTTACGAAGTGCGGAGTTCGGCTTCTTGGGAGTCTTTGTCTTGACTGCGGTGCAGACACCTCTCTTCTGAGGGGAGTTCTGATCGGTCATGACTCTCTTCTTGGTGTTGAGACCTTTCAGCAGAGCAGGAGCCTTAGCCTTCTTCTCTACTTCTTCTCTTCCCTTGCGAACTAACTGGTTAAAAGTAGGCATTTCTTGTGATTCACCTCCATACAAAAAATATATGTCAAGGCTTATTTCAGCCATTCGACCTGTATTTGTCTCTTTTAGACAAAATGCGTCGCTTGCTGTTGTATCTTTTGGCGATTTGTGTACACATAAATTTTACAAATTCAAGTACTGACCGCAAGTAAGAATTTTAGCACGGCGACGCATGTTTTGTCAAGAGAAATTTATTATTCTGTAATGGTTTCGTACTCTTCTGCAACGGGCTCTGCAGCATACTCAGGCTCTGCCTCAACTGCTGCGGGAGCTTCTGCCTCAGAGGATGCCAGCATACCGGTACCTGCCGGAACAAGCTTACCAATGATAACATTTTC
>JAZSNZ010000068.1:0-3035 GCA_045536645.1 Acutalibacteraceae bacterium | reverse complement strand
TTGTCTTCCTAAGACCGCTTGGCCTCCGACTTATAATGATGAGCTCACCGAGTATATCGACGGTGAATATGTTCCTATTGATAACAGCAGATTCGATCAGCTTCTCATTGAATATCCTTTTGAAAACAGTCAGCGTTGGCTGAATACGGAAATTATACTTTTGACAGAGAATTAACACAGCAAAAAGCTCCGACCTTTTGGTCGGAGCTTTTCTTCTTTTACAGGGGATTAGCAGCAGCCGCAGCCACAGCCGTTGTTGCCGTAGGTTGTGGAATCGTTGTTGCAGCCATAGGAGCGCTCACGCTCACAACCGCAACCGCAGTCGTTATTCTGCTGGGTGAACAGGAATACGAGGACAAGGATCAATACCCATGTGCAGGTATTGCCGCCGAAAAGTCCGTTGCAGCACATACTGTTTTACCTCCTTTTTCAGATTTCACTATATACTATGCCGGAAGACAGCAAGGTGTGAAAAATCAGATTTCAGGAGTATAAAGGAGCTTGGACGAGATTTCGGGAGATTGAGTTGTTTTTCGTCCGTGTTTTTGACCAAATTTGACTTTGACTTTCTTTGACTTTCAAATTATACTAAGGTCAAAGAAAGTCAAAGAGGTGTTTTTTCATGAATATAAGTGAGCTCGTGGCAAGAGCCATAATCGATATACTGGAAGAATCCGACGGCACTGCGGAAATTCAGCGAAATGACTTTGCGCAGACCATGGGCTGTGCGCCAAGTCAGATAAATTATGTCATCACTTCACGTTTTACCCCCGAACACGGCTACACCGTTGAAAGCAGACGCGGCGGCGGAGGGTATATAAGAATAACAAGGGTCAGAAACGACAAGCCCACTGTTCTGATGCACCTTGTCAACTGTATAGGCTCTGAGCTTGACAGTAAAACCGCCCGTGCCATGATAAGCAATCTGCTTATGAATGACATTATTTCAAAGGAAGTATGCAAAGTGATGCTGGCGGCCTGCTCAGACAATGCTTACCGCGACATCTCCCCTGTGTACCGTGATATCATAAGAGCTTCTGTTCTTAAACAAATGCTGATTAACCTTGAATAAGGAGGACTAAACTATGTTATGTACAAACTGCGGAAAGAATCAGGCAACCGTTCATATCAAGAGGACTGTAAACGGAATCACAAAGGAATATATGCTGTGCTCCGAATGTGCAGCTAAAAGTGAGTTCACCCCCTCCTTCTCCGATTTTGATTCCCTTCTTAAAAGCGCATTTTCATTCATGCCCCGAAGTGTTCAGACAAAGCGGAAGGCATGTCCTGTCTGTGGCTCTACTCTTCATTCCATTTCGGAAAGCGGAAAGCTCGGCTGCGCTCAGTGCTACGAGGTCTTTGCAGAAGAGCTCCGACCCACTATCGCACGTATTCACGCAAATGCGGTTTATGTCACAGGCAATGAACTGCCGCCCGAGAAAAAGGAAGAAAACAGGCTTGAAAATCTGAAGACTCAGCTTTCTAAGGCTGTGAATGAAGAAAATTACGAGCTGGCGGCAAAGCTCAGAGATGAGATAAGAGAACTGGAGGGAAAATAAGATGAGCGAAAAATGGTTTGATATATCGGGCAGCAACTACGATGTGGCTGTGAGCACAAGGGTGCGTTTTGCAAGGAATGTTGAAGGTTTTCCATTCCCCCATATGATGAATGCGGCACAGAAAACAGAACTTATAAACAAAGTACGCGCCGCTCTGTGCGAGGGCAATTCCGCTATCAGCGGAGATATCAGATATATTGAAATGACCTCCCTCAGCGAAACTGAGATTCTTTCGATGGTGGAACGTCACCTTATCTCCCCCGATTACGCCTCTCACCCTCAGGGCAAGGCATTGCTCATAACGGAAGATGAATCAGTAAGCCTTATGCTCTGCGAGGAGGACCATATCAGACTGCAGGTAATGAAGAGCGGTCTTTCTCTTGAGGAAACCTATGACTACGCGGAAAAGCTGTGCAGACTGCTTTCTGAAAATCTTAAGTTTTCCTTCTCCGAGCAGTACGGTTATCTCACCGCATGCCCCACGAACCTCGGCACTGCCATGAGAGCTTCTGTCATGCTTCATCTGCCTGCCCTCGAAAAGAACGGCACCCTCGCCCGTTTTGCAGAGCAGCTTTCAAAGCTTGGGCTTACCATCCGCGGTGTTTACGGCGAAGGCACAAAATCCATTGCTTCCATGTATCAGCTTTCAAATCAGACTACCCTCGGCATCAGCGAAGGTGATACTATCACAAAGCTCAGCAAGCTCTGCACTACCCTTATTGAGGCAGAGAAAAAGGCACGAGCCAGTATGCTGACTAAAATCAGCGTTCAGGACAGCATCTGGAAGGCTTACGGCACCCTTAAATACGGCAGACTGCTCAGCGGTAATGAATTTTCGGAGCTTTACTCTGCACTAAGGCTTGGGGCCTCCGAGGGAGTTTTCGAAAATTTCAGCGCAGAAAAACTGGCAGGACTTTTTGAGCACGCACAGGCGGCAACTATCTGCTGTGAGCAGGGTTCTTCCCTCTCTGCTGCGGAGCGTGACGTAAAGAGAGCGGAAATTGTCAGAAAATGTTTAGAGTAAAGGAGTAATGTTAAATGGCCAATATGTATAACTTTCAGGGTATGAGCGAAAAAGCCAATGAGGCCATGAACAATGCAATAGTCTTTGCTGAGGAAAGCGGCCACAGCTTTATCGGCAGTGAGCATATTTTGGTAGGTCTCCTGTCCGTTGGTTCAAGTGTTGCTGAGAATATTCTCTCTGAGAGAGGAATCACACTTGACGGTATTTCCCAGCGGCTTCTGGAAGTGCACGGCAAGGGCATACGCTCTTCCCTCAATCCCAACGACATGACACCGAGAGCAAAGCGTATTCTGCAGAATTCCAAGGTCATCGCTGTTCATCTCGGCGGCAGCTATATCGGCACCGAGCATCTGCTTTTAGCTCTGCTCAGCGATAAGGACAGCTACGCATGCCGCTTTATTATCGAAGAAGGCGGAGACCTTGATAAAATCGGCGGTGATACTCTCGCTGCC
>JAZSNZ010000305.1:0-3949 GCA_045536645.1 Acutalibacteraceae bacterium | reverse complement strand
ATAATAATACTTCAGACTCAGACCTGATGATAAACACTCAAAATTTTCATTTAAGTACGGATCACGCCATTTCAGATCAGGGAACCTGTTAAACAGATATGTTCTCTCTGTCATCATCCGTATAAGTTTTTTATCATCTTCCTGATCGGTTCCTCGACTGAGAGATTCGTGATGATAAGCTACAGCATCATTCCTGACAACATTGTAGTATCCCTTCTCATGCAGCGCAAAACACAACTTGACATCGTTGTAGGCAACCGGCAGATTTTCGTCAAAGCCACCTGCTTCATCAAATTTTTCAGCTGAAAGCAACAGACAGGCTCCGGTTACGCAGATAGAATTATTATCCACCCAATTCCACCCGAAATAGTACGGGCTCTGATCATCACAATGCATCAAACTGTGCAGCGGTCCATTTTTAGGATTTGATACACCTGTATGCTGTATTTCCGTAGATACAGGGTAAAACAGTTTTGCTCCGACTGCACCGACATGCCTTTGCTGTGCATGTCCAAGCATACGCTCAAGCCACTGAGGCTGGAATATTTCAATATCATCATTAAGGAAGAGGAGATATTCTCCTTTTGCCCGTGATGCCCCGATATTACACATTTTCGAGAAGTTGAACGACTCTTTTTCATAGCAGTATTCAGCACCAACCAAAGAAAGAAAACTCTCAATTCTTTTTTTGTTCGATTCATCACTTCCATTGTCAACTACTATAATTTCATAATTTTTATAATTTGTGTACTCAATCAACGAATTAATACACTGTTCAAGAATAGCGGGATGATCCTTTGATGGTATAATAATGCTGACCATAGGTTCACCGGTTACTTCATATACCATTCTGTACTGATGCATGCCCACAATCGGCTCCAGATGCGCTTTCAGTCCATTGCGTCTGATATAGTCTTCCTTTGCATGTCTTGCAGCCTCAGAAGCATAATTTTTTGAGGACATCGCAAAAGCTACTGACTCTTTTCTCTCACGCCAGTGATACAGCACCTTTCCTATATGCCCGACACGTTTATTGTCCGACTTTTCCATAAAGCGCAGTGTAAAATCGTAATCCTGGCTTCCGTTATAAGCTGTACGAAGTCCTCCTACCTCTTTGACAATGGATGTACGATATGTTGCAAGATGATTTGTATACATCATGTTCATAAAAAGATCAGGGGACCAATCCGGCTTAAAGAAAGGCAAATGCCTGATTTTTCCATCTTCTGTAATCTTATCTTCATCACTGTAGATAAAATCAAGCTCAGGATTTTCGTTAATTTTTTTCGCAAACTCATACAAGGCATTTTTATCAATAATATCATCGCAGTCCATAAAGACAATAAAGTCACCTGATGCAGCATCGATACCCTGATTTGTTGCAACTGAGATATGTCCGTTCGTATTCCTGTATATTACGTGAACCTTATTGTTTTCTTCATATCTTTGCAGCACAGGTCTGACATTTTCCCACGAAGAATGGTCGTCTACCAATATCAGTTCAAAATTTTTGTAGCTTTGAGAAAGCACAGACTGTATACACTCCTCAAGCTGTTCTGTTACCGTGTTATACACAGGAATTACCACAGAAAACAAAGGATTGATTTCCAATTCGATTATTGGTTCGCTATGCCTTTCTGCACATCTTATCCACCTTTGATAGCTGCGGATACAGTTTTCATCCTCAAGATGATAGTCCGATTTACTTGAGGGATACTGAACGCCAAGTCTTAATGCGCATTCATTTTTAATATCTTCCGACACGTCCGGTCTCTTCAAAAGACCGTTAAGCCAATATATCTCTATATTAGCATTATTATCAAGCTGCTCCCTTGTAATATATGCGACATATTTTGTCTCGCCCTGTTTTCTTGCAAAACCATCAACATTTTGAATATTTCCTATTTTTACAGCTTCTTCTTCTGTAGGCAAATGAATCAATCTTTTAAGATGTTTCACCGCAATTTCCGGAGTATATTCCACATCATATTTCTCAACAAAATCGATTCCGGTCTCTATAAAATCACAGATTCCGCGCAGAATATCTGATTTTTCATTGTCGCCGCTGCCCTCTTCAAATATTACGTGTCCATTTTCTCCATAACAGAAAACACTTTCATGGGGTGCCGAAAAAAACAGCTCATATATTATAACATTTAAACGCAGGTCATCCTGCAATGCATAATTTTTATAGAAATCGAACAAATATGTATCATAATGCATATTTTTAAGCTGTTCTCTGCTCTTTTGCGCATTTTTTATTCCAAAATAATAAAAGAAATGTTTTGTGTCACAGTCAATAGCGGCTTTGAATCTCTCCAAAAGCTTCTGTGAACTGCCTTGCCATCCACAATCAAAGCATATTGAATCCTCACTCAGAAATCCGATGCTGTTAAAATACTCCTGTGCGTTTTTCCTCTCTGTTTCTGCTTGCGCAAGGAATACATCTTTATCCAGTGTATACAGCATTTTAAATGCATCTGCATCCTCTTTTGTGTTTATAATTGTTTCAAAGGATTCCAGCCCGGTGTCCTGCAGATGATTGATCATCTTTTTGTCAATACACAGATAATCAAGGATTTCGCCTACGGTCTGCCCATATGTATAAGGAGGAAGATTCGCGATATCCTCCTCATCCATATTTCTTACCGTTGCCATTGTCAGTGCTCTTCGCGAAGTATAAAGATATTCAATATTCTTAAATCCCCACTTTTTGAAGATATGATAAAGGTTATAGCCATCTCTTGAAAGACAAAATAATTTTTTGCCCTCTTCCGATATCTTATTTCGAAGATACATGTACAGTCCCATATATAAGGGACCACCAACCTCAACACCAAGCTCATACCAGAAGCTTTTTTCTCCGTTGCACAGTATCTTATATAATCCTTCGTCCACATCAGAGCCGGAAAAACATTTTACCTTTTCCATATCCACATCTCTGTTGTATACGAATGTATCTATTCCATATTCTCCCGGAAACTCGCCGTCATCTCTTGCTTTATCTCCGATATGAAGTATATTTTCAAAGGGAACATTCTCTTTGTTTGCCACCAGTTCAAACAGATCTCTGTTGAATTTAGCTTTATGCTCGTCCGCAGAACAATATACTCTGTCAAATCCGATAAAACCATTATCCTCCAAAATTTCTGTCAGTATCTTCGCAGACAAATACATGTCACTTGTTGCTATGACACGTTTTCCCTGTGTTTTTGCATATCTGAAATACTCCATCATTTCTTCATTGGCAACCAGAGCATCTCTCTCCATCCGGATCTCGTATTCCTTGACTTCATTCCAATCAACCGGAATCTCTGTATGCTCAGAAAGAACTTCATAAATCTGATCCATATCTGCGTGAGGATACTGGTGCAATAAATACGCCCTTCTGCTCGCTTCGTTCTGTTCGTCCATACGAAGTTTACGGAAACCATGTATTCCAAAATGCTTTCCTACAAGCTCGAATATTGTTTCCGGTGTATTGACTTTTCTGAAAAGGAGGGTATCAAATATATCAAAAGAAACAACTGAAGCTCCATCTATTTTATTTTTCAGCAACGTCTTCATCTGTTCGTTCATTATTGCCTCTTCACGCTCCATTCATGTTCTAAAACAACAATGCCTTCAGCAATGTAATCCATTTTTACAAAAAAGCTTTTTATCTTTGTTCTGTAATCCAGATTCACTATTCCTGTCTGCTCAAAGATACCTACATCAAAGTAATATTCTCCGCCAATCAGGTTAAAATTTGGATATGTCAGTGTCACTTCGTTATATCCTTTTTTCCATGGTATCGAAATATAGTCAAGCTTTGTATTCAATCCACATATATACTCATTATCTATCCTTCGTATCGCAACACCAAGCACGGGATTTTTCAAGGTATCATCCCCCACCAAGTAGTTCACTTTCAAAATGACCTTTTCTCCGTGCTGTATTTCGTCTATTT
>JAZSNZ010000105.1:0-6232 GCA_045536645.1 Acutalibacteraceae bacterium | reverse complement strand
CTTCATCGTCTTCCTCCGTTTTATATGGTATGGATATGGTTATTGCCGTACCGCAGTTGAGCTCACTGTCAACAGTGAATGTGCAGTCGTTTCCGTACACCAGTCTCAGCCTCTTGTACGCGGCAACAAGCGCAAAACTTGAGGGGTCGTCATTTGCTATCTGGTGTCTGAGCTTATCGAGGGTCTCTCTGTCCATTCCGACACCTGTATCCTCCACCCTCAGCGTTACTCTGCCGTAGGCAAGGCTTCCTCTTACATATATCATTCCCTTACCTCTCTTGGGCTTGAGTCCGTGATATATGGAGTTTTCGACCATTGGCTGAATTGTCATCTTCGGGATAAGACATCTCTTTATGGAATCATCGATTTCAATTTCATAGTCGATTATGTCCTTGTATCTTACCTGCTGAATCTCAAGGTAGCTTCGCACGTGCAGCGCTTCCTCTGCAAGAGTCACTATGTCCTTACCGTTGCTGAGGAACGACCTGAAGTAGGTTGAAAGGCTTGTGACCATTTCTTCTGCCGCCTGATCCTTGCCTGTTTCAATAAGCCAGACTATGGTATCAAGGGTGTTGTACAGAAAATGGGGATTTATCTGAGCCTGAATAAGAGACAGCTCTATGCCTCGAAGTCTTATCTGCTCCTGGCGGTTGAGCTCTATCTGACGGCTCAGCTTTACCGCCATCTCCTCAACACCGCTGCCAAGCTCACGCAGCTTTCTGTCGTCTGCCTGTACAGGAGGCTTTTCGGTAAGGTCACCCTTTCCTATCTCATCAACACGATCACACAGTGCATCTATGGGATCTGTTATGCTTTTACTGATTCTGACAGCATTCTTTACAGACACCGAGGCTATTATGAACGTTACCAGCACACCTGCCAGCATCTCTGCAATAAGCCAGTATTTAAGACTTCTCTGCAAAGCGGCCATTTCGCCTGCTTCGTGGTAAAGATAGGAATAGATATATTCCTCAATAAGCTCGGTTATGACATAGATATTGTTTTCCAGCTGCTCAATGCGGTTGTCGTATCCTTCGGTATTCTGAATACGCGCGATATTCAGATTGAGGCTGTCGCAGAGATTGAGCACACTGTTGAGGCTCTGTCGGCTGTCGCTGTTCTTTGTCTTTGTCAGCAGCTCCTGTGCAAGATTCCTCGCAGTGCGAACGTCCTCCCACGGAAGCTCCTCGCTGCTGCCTATAACAAAATAGTACATTTTAAGGTCAACGTCATTTTTAAAATCCTGACTGAACCTCGATGCGGTGGTTATATTGCTGCTGACCGAGGAATACTGGAAATTATATATTATAAGCAGTGAAAGCACAAACACAGCAAGTGCCAGCATGGGCAGAAAGATACTGGCGCTGAGTCTGAGCATTCTGCCGTTTATTGATTTTTTATCGTATCTAAGCTTCATTTTTTATTCTGTCTCTCCCGTGCGGTATCCGCTGGGCGTACAGCCCTGTGTCTTCTTGAATACAAAGGAGAAGTATCTCGGGTCCTTGTAGCCTACTTCGTATGCAATCTCACCCGAACGCTTGCCTGTCTGACGAAGAAGCTGCTTTGCTCTTGCCATTCTCTTCTGTGTCAGGTATTCAACAAAGGATACACCCATTCTCTGACTGAAAAGTGCGCTTAAGTAGTTTGCACTTATATTTATCGCCTGTGCAACGCTGTTGAGAGAAATATTCTCATCAGCAAAGTTTTTGTCTATGTATTTTATAGCACTGTCTATGACATCGCTGTTCTGGCGCTGGGTCTCAACATCACGCATATCGATAGCTGCACTGAGCACCCTGATAAGATAATCCCGAAGCTCTTCCGCAGGCATATCAAGCTCAGGAGAAGGAATCTGACCTATGTAATCATCCTTGCTGCAGCCCATTTCCTGCAGAACAAGCTCTGCATTTATTCTGGCACTCATTACTATGTAGTGCTTGAAAAGTATTGAATTTTCCGCTCCGCACAGGTTTGTAAGGTACTCCTCGACGAAGGCCTCCGTCTCCTCTGACGTACCGCTCTGCACAAAGTTGCGTATGACCATGGGGTCTATTTTCTGAGGGTCGAGGACATCAAAGGAGTTTGCGCTGCCCTCTGTGCGCTCGTTTCTGAGCATCTCCGCCTCAAAGATATGTCTGCCGGGCATGATGTGCCTGTAGGCAAGTACATGGTTTGTGTCCGAATAGCACTGAGGCAGTCCGCTCAGTCGGTAGGTAGGCTCACCCACTGCGGCAAACCAGTTAAGGTCTGACTGTGCGCTTTCACAGCGTGTTTTTATTATCTCCACACCTCTCTGTGTCAGCTCGTTAATATTGTCCCTGCTGCCCATTACAAGCACCGCATAGCTGAGCAGATTGCATCTGAAAAGCACAAAATCGGGATATCTGAGGAAATAGTTCAGCAGACCGTCCAGCACCATTGCGGCAGATTCGGAATAAGCCGTGCCGTTCTGGGACTGTACGGTGAAGATAACGAAATTGTATCCGTCTGCATTGAGGCTGAGATTAAGTTCATCTGCCTGCTCGTATATCTGCTCAACGCTCAGGGAGCCCTCAACCAGCTTTTCAAAGAAGGCTCTGCGTGAAAAGCTCTCGAACTTCTTTATCTCCTGCTCATATTTATGCAGATAGTCCTTCTGTTCCTGCTCTTCTTCTATCCTCTGCCTTGTTGTCTCCAGTGCCTTGATAATGGTCGTCTTGGTTATAGGCTTTAAAAGATACTGGTCAACATTCAGCTCTATGGCCTTTCTGGCATATTCAAAATCGCTGTAGCCGCTGAGGATAATTATCTTCATCTCGGGAAATTCCCTGCTGACTATGCTGCTTAAGGAAAGTCCGTCCATAAAGGGCATTTTTATATCGGTAATCAGCACATCGGGCTTGAGCTTGCGGATAAGAGGCAGTGCCATTTCTCCGTCGGGTGCATCGCCGACAAATTCAAAGCCGTGCTTTTCCCACGGGATAATGTCACGCAGGCCCTCACGCACTACGCTTTCATCTTCTGTTATGAATACTTTGATAAGATCCATTTCGCCTACCTCTTTCATTGCCTTAAAACGGACATAATTTTGTCCATATCATACTATGACGCTATTTTAACATATTCCCCTGCCCTTTTTCAATCTGCCGAGGGGCTCTCAATGGGCATTTATTAAAATTTTCCTGTAAATCCCCAAAAAATCCACACACATAAGTCTGTTTTTTCAGGTTTACTCTCAGAGCATCAGGGTGTATAATCAAATGGAAAGTGAGGTTATTATCATGAGAAAAAACTTTGGCGTAAAGCCCTGGACATATCCCCAGCCTGTATTTATTGTCGCATCTTACGACGAAAACGGAAAACCCAATGCAATGAATGCAGCATGGGGCGGTATAAGTGAGGAAAATCAGTTGGCAATATGCATCAGTGCAGGACACAAAACCACCGAAAATATACTTAAAACAAAGGCATTCACTGTCAGCATGGCAACTGCCTCCACTGTTGCCCCCTGCGACTATGTAGGTGTCGTTTCTGGCAATGACGAACCCGACAAGATGACAAAGGCAGGCTTTACCTGTATTTGCTCTGAGTTTGTTAATGCACCCATCATCAACGAACTGCCCATGACCGTTGAGTGCAGGCTTATAAGCTACAACAGCGAAAGCTGTATCCTTCTCGGTGAGATAGTCAATGTCTCTGCCGATGAAAGCATTCTTTCTGAAGACGGCAAAATAGATATCGAAAAGCTCGCTCCCATCACCTTCGACAGCGTTTGCAACACCTACCGTGTTATCGGAGAAAAGGTCGGCAATGCATTCAAGGATGGACTTTCTCTCAGATAATGGAATACACAAATATCGTTTCCGCGCGCTTTATATCCCGTCCTAACCGCTTTGTCGCAAATGTGCTGCTCGATGGCAGGGAAACCGCCGTACACGTAAAGAACACAGGCAGATGCAGGGAGCTTCTCGTTCCCGATGCGGAGGTTTTCCTCGAGGATTTCAGCACTTGCCCCGGAAAGCGAAAGCTGCTTTACGACCTTGTTGCGGTCAGAAAGGGTGATCTGCTTATCAATATGGATTCTCAGGCACCGAACAAAGTGGTATTTGAAGCACTTTCAGAAGGGAGTATCTCTCTTCCCGGTATGGACGTCCTTGAGACCATCAGGCCTGAGACCACATGGGGAGATTCCCGTTTTGACTTTTATGTAAAGGATATAAACGGCAGAGAGGGCTTTATTGAGGTCAAGGGAGTTACTCTTGAGGCAGACGGTGTTGCCTCATTCCCCGATGCTCCCACAGAAAGAGGCATAAAACATCTGAATGGTCTTATCAGAGCTGTGGAGCAGGGATATCATGCCTTTGCTCTGTTCGTTATCCAGATGGAGGGCATGAGAAAATTCGTTCCCAATGATGAGCGGCACAAGGCCTTCGGCGATGCACTTCGCAATGCCGCTGAGAACAACGTTGAGATTATCGCCCTTGAATGCTGTGTCACACCCGATTCCCTCAGAATTTCGAGCACTGTGCCAATTGAGCTTGGCTGATTTTACTGCCAGCCAAAGTCCCTGTAAACCTCTGCCCTGATGTGATTCTCCATTGTAATCGGTGCGTAGAACAGCAAAGTGGTAAAATATGACTTGATGTCGTGTATCTGACCCTTTGTCTCGCTGAGCCGTTCAAGGGCAAATTCAATATGCTCTGCCCTTATCTGCTTCATTCTTGCATAAACCGCACTTTGGGGATAATCATATCTGCCGATTTTGATAACAGGCGACTGAATGCACATAAGGTCTGCAATCAGTCCGAGGATTTCATCAAGCCTGTGCTTTTCCATTCTCTCCAGCAGAACATCGTATTCTATCTGGTATTTTAATTTCTTTATAAGCAAATCCGCATCATCTATGAATGAAGATTCAGTATCACTAATTTCTGTATGATTATATTCAGTATGATTAGTGTCGGTTTTTCCGTCATGGTCATGCATGTTTTTCCGCTGTGTCCGTGTGGTTTTTTCCGTCATGACCACAGCGGATTTTCCGTCATGTGAATCACAGAATCTTTTCACATAAATCATATACGCCTGTCCGAGTCTCTGCTGAGTTCTGTCTATTAGGTCAATATTCTCAAGCTCACGAAACAGCTTTCTTATTTTGTCCCTCCCGAATCCAAGCAGACTGCAGACATGCTCTATTGTATAGTACAGGTAAACTCTCCCCTGCTCGTCCTGCCAGCCGTTGTGAGCAGAAAGCTCCATTCTGTCTATCAGTATTCCGTACAGCAGTTTTGCATCTGTTGAAAGGCCTGCGTACCGTTCATCGGTAAAGGACTCCTTCGGCACTCGGTAAAACGGTGTCTGCAAGGTCTCGCCTATGTGAAAGTATTCGCTTTTATTTTTAGGCTGCCCGCATTCTGCGGCGGCCTTCTTATTTTTGTCTATATCTCTTACCCCATTTCTGATTCTTGTTCCTGCTCCCCTTTTGCCTGCAATCCTATTATATTTATCGAACATATGTTTGTAAATAGGTGTTATGAAAAGTTTACCGTATTTTTACAAAGGTACATCTGAATCCACAGACAAAAATTTCACCTCCTGCATATAATGGCAGGAGGTGTTTTTATGTATCAGAATATTTCTCCGTTCTTTATGCGTCAGCTTTTACTGAGAAAGCCACAGGCAAAGGCCGCGGTCAGAGGCTCGGCAGACTATCCCGATATTCGCGGTGAGGTCGATTTTGTGCAGTCACCTGTAGGTGTTCTTGTTACTGCTCAGATAAATGGTCTGCCAAAGGGACGCAGGCAGTGCGATGCTCCGATTTTCGCCATGCATATACACCAAGGCACAGCCTGTTCGGGTACTGCAGATATGCCCTTTGGCGATGCTCTTGGGCATTTTGACACAGATAACTGCCCTCATCCCTATCACGCCGGCGACCTGCCGCCCCTATTTTCAACAGATGGCTTTGCATGGTGTTCTTTTCTGACAGGGAGATTTACCCTTGATTCTGTAATCGGAAGGACAATTATCATACACAGCCGTCCCGACGACTTTACAACCCAACCGTCAGGAAATCCCGGCAGTATGATTTCCTGCGGAGTTATCAGAAGAGTCTGATGTGGTAAGAGCAATTACAACAAAAAACCACATTTGTCCCGAAAGACAAATGTGGTTTTTCCTGGCGCGCCCAAAGGGATTCGAACCCCTGACCTTTTGGTTCGTAGCCAAATGCGAAGAGATTAAAAACCGCATGAAT
>JAZSNZ010000219.1:0-2024 GCA_045536645.1 Acutalibacteraceae bacterium | reverse complement strand
ATCATAATCCTTATAGTCAACAGCGAAGTTCTTGAGGATATACTGCTTTGCTTCCAGAGCCAGGGCAGAAGGCACATCAAACTCTCGGTTTTCCAGCAATACTGCCAGCCAGTGGAGAATGCAGTATTGCGGGTCGTTCAGATCTAAGATACGCAGACCCGCGCAATCCAATTCATAGCAGTTGGCATAGCCGTCCTTTTCGTAGGACACGCCCCATTCCTTCGCCATCTCCAAACTGTCGGTGCAGTAAAACCCCAGACCGTAGTCGTTATATCGCTTTCCCTGTCCGAAGACAGGCTTTTCAATAATGTCACAAGAACCGTGATAGAGTTTTCTTACCATAGGTATCATCTCCTTTCTGTTACAGATTATACTCCCAAAGGAGTATAATAGTCAAGAGAAATTCAATATATTTTTGTTATGAAAAAGTCCTCGTCAGGTACGAAAGCACTGCCCAGCTTACGAAAGCCGTAAAGATCTTTGCCCTCGGCTGTGCCTGTGATATCATGTGTTATATCCATGTTCCACCAATTACCGTCGTAGTACACACGATTCCAGGTGTGCGAAACTGTGTTGTCCTCATAGGATATTCCGTCAACGGCATAGCAAGGAATGTTCTGACTGCGGCAGAATGCGGCAAACAGATGAGAAAAGTCAAAGCAAACACCTTTTTTGGTATGCAGTGTCTTACGAACATTGAAATACTGAAAGAGCACATGATAGTCATAGTCGTATTCCAAATTGGTTACCATCCAGCTGTAGATCGCCTGCACCTTTTCAGCATCGGTATCGCAGTCTGTGCAAATTTCGTCAGCAAGATCGTCCGTCTGTGTATCCCAAAGAGTATTGCCGCCGTTAAGAAGATAAGGGGTCTCCGGTTTGCTGGCGAAAAGATACGAGACGAACAGTGCCACTACGATAAGTACAGATACTGTCAAAACATATATTTTCGTCAGCGGTTTGTCCTTGCCGGAGCTGTTATCGAAAATCCCTAGATACATCATCTGCGCGGCGGTGGTTGTCAGCGTCATCATCGGCAGAATTCTGCTGCAGAAAACAATGCTGAGGGTGCTCATTAAAAGAACTAAAAACAATACGATGTACACGATTGCACGCATAGGCGCAGACCTTATTCTGATGACGAAAAGCAAGGGTGGCAAGGCAGAGAGCCAATAGAATGTGAGAAGCATAGGCGAAAGCACAAGAAAGTCTTTCAGATACACACCCAACAGCAGATTATATACCGCCAGGACTGCAAAGAAAATGAGTCCGGATTTCGTCTGTAATGTGAGCAAGAATGTTTTGGACATCATTTCAGGTCCTCATAGATTTTTGACAGATATTCCAGCACGTGCAATGCCTCTGCACTGACTTCATTTATATTACACAGCCTTTCGAATTCATGGCAGAGCTGTT
This sequence comes from Acutalibacteraceae bacterium, assembly GCA_045536645.1. GTDB lineage: Bacteria > Bacillota > Clostridia > Oscillospirales > Acutalibacteraceae > JAISGQ01. The sequence goes on along the minus strand of JAZSNZ010000219.1, from coordinate 608 downwards.
CCATATGATTCTTGAGAGCCTTGTGTACTCGCGGATTGCCAGTCACCACGACATCCCGCTGAAGCATACGATTGATGCAATAGTCCTGTTTGGTCATACCCGACAAGGCCACCAATGCATCGAGATCGGCATTTTCTTCAGGAGATATACGGACGCCGATTGTCTTACAACGCCATCGTCCTTGTCCGTCACGGGCCTTAGCTGACATCTGTGTCACCACCTTCCTGCAATGCGTTCAAATCAGTAGCCATTTGCCGCTGTACAGTGAGAAACAGATGAGCATACCGGAAAGTAATGTCGATAGACTCATGTCCCATCCGCTCCGCAAGTGCCACGGCGCTGTATTCAGACAAAAACGAGTTTCACCCCATTGAAGAATAAAAAATCACTTTTCTACCGCTCTTCTTTATTACCCCAAGGGAAAACCTGCTGTCTGAATTGACAGCAGGTTTTCCTATACTATAACTTGATTGTCTTACGACACGCTGTTTTTGTTATGTTGGTAATTGTACGCTCTGAGCCATTTTGAAAATATCTACTGCATCACTTACATCTGCGCTATACTCGATTACACAGTTGATTTCCTGTGAGATGGTCCAGCAGAGATA
>JAZSNZ010000245.1:0-3912 GCA_045536645.1 Acutalibacteraceae bacterium | reverse complement strand
TTAGTGCGGCTGTGAGGTCGAGGTAATATTCGCAAACCGTCCCCAGGCAATTCTTGAGTACACCGACAGCGTTCTCACCTGCGATATCCACACAAGATTCAGATCTGTCCGCCGCCTTGAGAAGGCAGGCGCAAAGAAGGTTCTGACCCTTGCCGATATCCTCAATGAGAGTGTTGACGGCAGCGGCTATAACGAAGCTTACGGCCTGCTCGGCTCCAACAAGGCAACTGAGGACAGCGTAAAGCTCTTCCCTCGTGACTGCCAGACCTTTGTCGATGCTCTGGCTAAGAAGCTCAATGAAATGACAGGCAAGAACATCGAGGCTCTCATCTACGGCGACGGCGCATTCAAGGACCCTGTCGGAAAGATCTGGGAGCTTGCAGACCCTGTTGTATCCCCTGCATGCACCGAAGGACTCAAGGGAAAGCCCAACGAGCTTAAGCTCAAGTACCTTGCAGACAACGACTTTGCAAACCTCTCAGGCGAGGCTCTCGCAGAGGCAATCAAGAACTCCATCAAGGAGAAGGAAGCAGACCTTATCGGCAACATGGCTTCTGAGGGCACCACCCTCAGACAGCTTACCGACCTTATCGGTTCTCTCTGCGACTTAACTTCCGGCAGTGGTGACAAGGGCACTCCTGTTGTATTCATTCAGGGCTACTTTGACACCTACGCAAAGGAAGACTGAGTTTAACTGTATAGAAATATCAAAAGCCCATTCTGACATTATTGTCAGAACGGGCTTTTTTCTTGTATTATTGCATTTTTGATATATGATTGCTATAATCATCTCAAATGAAAAAAGAAGTGGATAATATGAAAGCAGTAGTTTTTCACGGAAGCCCAAGAAAAGGAAATACATATATTGCCACTAAGATTTTTATGGATGCAATGTCTCAGTGCGGCGATGTAACTTATTCGGAGTTTTTTCTGCCGAAGGATGTTCCTCAGTTTTGTCTGGGCTGTCAGCTGTGCCTTGGGAATCCCCGTGAGAAATGTCCTCATGCAGGTTACATAGATCCGATTTATAAGGCGATAATGGAGGCCGATGCACTTGTTTTTACCACTCCCCATTATGGAGCCTCCAGTATGACCGGCGGTATGAAAAATCTGCTGGATCATCTTGATTTTTTCACAATGACCGTATCTCCGCGAAAAGAAATGTTCAGTAAGAAAGCATTTGTGATAACAACAGGAACAGGCAGTACCGCCGCTGTCGGGCAGATTAAAAAAAGCCTGAAGAGCTGGGGGATAAATCGGGTATGCTCTCTGGGAATAAGAATGTTTACGGACAAGTGGGATAAGATGCCTGCAAAGAAGCAGAAAAAGCAGGAAAAAAGGCTCGGGAAAGCGGCGGGTCGCTTCTTCTCAATGAAGAAAAAGAAACCCTATGCGTCATCGGTTTTCATGTATTACATCAACAGATTCGTTCTTAAAAAATACATCGGAGAAGGAAGCTATCCTTTTGAGTACTGGAAAGAAAACGGATATTTTGATAAGTGTCCGTTTTAAACCGAATTATCTGTCAGATTAAAAACAACCCGTGAAGAAGTATCTTCACGGGTTAATTTTATCTCTCATCGGCTGATAGAATTATAGAAATCGCTCGTTCTATCTGCTCGTCGGTTACGTCAAAGGGAGGCTTGAAAATCATAAGATCTGAATCCAGGGTGCAGAGCAGTCCTCTGCGCACCGCGAGGCGGTGCAGATGGGGATTTTCGGGCTTTGCGGTGATGTACAGACCGCAGTGAGATACACTCTCGAACTTGCCTGTGTCTCTGAGCCGAGCGGCAAATTTTTCTCCTGTCTCGGCAACAAAGGAATCAAAGCCCTTTGCAGTCTGCCTTTTCAGAACGCTTTCTGCCACTGAGCAGATTATGGGGTTCGGCTGTGCGCCGTAGAGATTTGAATGTGCCGCATCTCCCGTCAGCAGGCAGAGAGTCAGGGGAAGTCCTCCTCCGAGGCCTCCGACAATTATAATGTCGGGGCGCAGATCCTGAGACAGGCAGACCGTAGGCGAGCCTGTTCGCATAAAGCCCACCGACCGCTCGTCGGCGATGGTCAGCAGGTCGTTTTCTACGGCGAGGGTGAAGATATTTCTGTAGTGTTCCTCGGGAAAGGGGCGTGCGCTCTCGCTGTCCAGCACCGAAAAGACAATGGCGCAGGTACCCTCGGGAATACCCTGAGGGTCAAGGTCCAGCGGGTCGTCGATATAAAGTATGCCCCCTCGCCCGTCGCCGTAGTGGGAGGAAGAGTAGTCAAGAGCAATGGACACAGCGCAGTCAAGGGCGCTGATGTCGTCATGGGCAAAGAGTACCGCATCGGTCTTTGTCACTCTCGTCAGCCGCTCGGCAAAGGAGGCGGCGACCTCAATTGCACAGCCTGCGGAGAAGATCGAGCCTTCAGCGGCTTTTTTTATTACCTCGGCAGTCTCAGGTCCCGAGAAAACGTCCGTTGCAAAGTTCAGTATATCCTCGCTCATGGCCTGCTGAAATTTCGGCGCAGGGGAAATAAGCATTTCGTATTTGTCTAAAAGCTCACGTCTGTTCATGGGTGTAATAACAGTCCTCCTCCCATTTGCAGGCATTGTATTCGATGTATTCGGAGATTTGAGAATATTCCTTTTCGTTTCGGATTATGTGGTCGCGAAAGGAACGTTGCCAAACGGTTATATCGGGATTTATAAAATGAATTTCCTTGGAGGAATTCATTTTCAGATATCCGATAACTTTAGGTATCAACGCACGTTTTTGTAGGGGCGATTCACGAATCGCCCTATCGGAGTCCACAACGATAATCATATGTATATGATTGGGCATTATAATATAATTTCCAATTTCCACATGAAATCGTTCGGGGATTAATTTGATGTGTTTTTCTACAATTTGTCCATATTGCGTTAATCGAACAACGGGCGATTCATGAATCGCCCCTACGATTACATCGGATAAAATGCACGCCCTGTCCTTTGTGCATACCGTCACAAAATATGCGCCTGCCTGGCTATAATCAAATCCCTCAAGGCGGGTTCGTTTATCTTTAGGTGGTTCCATGCCCTTACATTCCGTAAGGGGACGGGAACAGCTCAAGGGCGCATGTTTCGGGGATGGAAAGCATAATGTTCATGTTCTGCACCGCCAGGCCTGCGCCGCCTTTTATGGTGTCATCAAGGGCGGCGGTGAAAACGGCGGTGTTGGTGGGAACATCGTAGCCTGCGGAAACATCGGTGATGTTGGAGCCAAGCACATTGGCGGTGCAGACTTCGCCGTGGCGGCGGATACGCACAAAGGGTTCTCTGCCGTAGACCTGCTCAAGGGCGGCTATAAGATGAGCCTCGGTATAATCGGGGCGAAGCCTTGCGATGCAGGTAACGAGAAGTCCTCTTGTGCCGTGGGCAGTCTGCTTTATAAGGTTCGACTGCACCTTCTCCCCCGACATCTTTGTAAGAATCTGCTCGGTTTCAAGGTCTTCGCAAGGCTGGGCATCAAAGGTATCGGAAACGGTTGCTATGACAGCAATGCTGTCGGGATAAATCATGCCCGACATAAGAGCAGGACACAGCGCAATGGCACTGGCGGCGGCTATGGGCGACGGCACTGCGATTATCACCTTGCCCACAACGTCCTCCCTCAGAAGCTCGGGCAGTCCGTAGACCGATGCCTCGTGCAGTCCCGGGTACTCGGTGGGATAGCCGAACCATTCGGTGTAGGCAATATCGCCCTGAGGGCGGTAGTTTGCGGAAAGGTCGATAAATACGCTCTTTTTGTGAATGCTCAGTGCAGAGAGAAGCTCGCTTCTGTCCTGAGGCAGAGCGGAAAAAATAACGTCACTGCACTCGATGACCTCTTCTATTTCCGAGCAGAGCATATCGCAGATGGAGTGGAGTACGGGGTGTACGGTGCTTATCATTCT
>JAZSNZ010000200.1:0-8397 GCA_045536645.1 Acutalibacteraceae bacterium | reverse complement strand
TCCTAAGACCGCTTGGCCTTCCGACTTAATAAAGTACTCATTTAATTACCTTCTTCTGTTATTTTCTTCTTTGCCTTTTTGCTCTTTATCTTTTCTGCCCACTTCTCAATTTTCTCTCTGGGAAGCAGGAAATTGACAAGCAGCGCTATCAGTACACCTACCGCTGTATCGATCATGCGGTTTACAGAGTACGAAATGTATGTATCGACGGGAGTGTTGAAAAGGATTATGCACAGCACAACACCTCCCGGCTGTATGGCTCCCGGCCAGCGCAGAAGCTGACTGAGCAGTATCATCACGATTATTCCCACCGCCAGAAACAACAGCAGAAGGGGATGGAATTTTCCGTCAGGCTCAAATATTATGTACAGCCTGAACATCAGCATTCCCATTACTCCGCCTATGACCGTTCCGAAAAGGCGGTTGCCTCCGTTGAGCCACGAGTTGCCCATGTCACTGCCGATACCGAATATTGCGCCTATACAGGCAAAGGTTGGATTTCGATCCACAAACAGATATATCAACGCACAAAGGGTTGCTGCTATGGCTGTTTTTATATTTCGCATTCCTATGTGAAATCTTCTCGGTGCTTCGTTCATCTGTCACCCTCACATTCATTTTTCAATCAGCCTATGGATTTTACTACTATATAATGAAAAAAGCAAGGTTTTGTGATGGTTTATTTATCTCTTTTTGTCAAAATGACATTATTTCAAGTTTATTATATTTTTTGTAAAATATACTTGACAATATGTAAGCCATATGATATTGTATTGTCACAGAGAAAAGTCGACGTCTCTGAAGTATATTTGAAAAGAGGATATTAACCATGTTGGAATTTTTACCCTTTGTCATCGCTTTTGTTATCATGTTCACCCTTATTCTTATTATCAACCGCAAGACATCGAACCCTTCCTATGATGAACGCCAGATCATCGCGCGAAACAATGCTTACAAGTCTGCTTTTGCCGCCCTGCTGTTTTATTTTGTCGCCAGCGAGCTTGTAACAATGCTTCGCAATGGGGATTGGTGCACTCCTGAATGCAATATCGGTATCGGATTGTTTGTCTGCGTCAGCGTTTTTGCAGTCACCTCAATCATGAAAGATGCTTATGCACCTGTTACCGCACGAAGCCAAAACGGACGTAATCTGTTAGTCATTGTTCTACTCGGCATATTCCAGCTTTACCTCGGTATCTCCGATATAATTGAATTCGGATTCATGCAGGATGGTCTGCTTAATCTCCCCGTTACCTTCTGCGTAGGTGTTCTTATGATCGTTGTGGTACTCGCTCAGCTTATCAAATTCGCCTTCGACCGCAAGGCAGCAAAGGACGAGGACTAAAGCTATGAAGAATTTAAAAATGAAATCGGCACGGGCCGCTCTCGACCTCTCCCAGCAGCAGCTTGCGGATATGGTGGGCGTTTCCCGTCAGACCATCAACGCCATCGAAAAAGGCGATTATAACCCCACTATAAAGCTGTGTCTTGATATCTGCAGAGCATTGGGCAAAACCCTTGATGAGCTGTTCTGGACAGAATAATCAGGACAAAACAGTGCATAAATTGACAGGAATTTAGGTTTCCTCCCTGCTATGCTTAAGACAGGTCAGGAAGGTCGGTGTTATTATGAACTGGGTAAAAGTACTGAGGCATGCATTAGACTTTATCGAAGGGCATATTACAGAAGATATCTGTGCCGATGATGTGGCAAAAGCTGTCAGCATTTCCCCCTATTATCTTCATAAAGGCTTTCAGATTGTTACGGGGTATTCCATCGGAGAATATATTCGCAGCAGAAGGCTCTATATAGCCGCTCTTGATATATTGTCTACCGATAAAAAAATCATCGATATTGCCTTTGACTGCTTCTACGAAACACCCGAAAGCTTCACCAAGGCATTCATACGCTTTCACGGTGTCTCACCCTCTTCCCTTCGCAGGAATAAATCAGCAATCAGAACCTTCCTTCCCCTGACCGTAACTATTTCAGTACAGGGAGGAAACAACATGAATTACACAGCAGAAAAGCTTGACTCTTTCAAGGTGGTCGGCTACCAGCGCGAGTTTGTCTTTGATGAGGGCTATGAAAAGATTCCAAAATTCTGGAATGAGATCTACACTCAGAAAATAGCACCGCTTTTGAGCAGGGGTTTGCCTGAGACCGATGAAGAAAAGTTCATACGCGATTGCAGGATAGGCGAATTCGGTGTCTGCATCGATGATACAGGAGACGGAAAATTCCGTTATCTTATTGCAGGTCCTTATAACGGCGGCAGCATTCCTGAAGGTATGACTGTATATGAATTCCCTGCCCTTGAATGGGTAAAGTTCAAATGCATCGGTCCCATGCCCGGTGCGCTGCAGTCGGTAAACACACGGATATTCCGCGAATGGCTGCCTCAGAACGACGAGTTTTCCATAGCTATGGGCGCCAACATCGAATGGTACAGTGCAGATGGCAAGACAACCGACGCAGATTACAAAAGTGAAATCTGGGTACCTGTTGTCAGAAAGCAGAGGAGCTGATAATTATGAAAATCGAAAAATGCATCAAACCTTCTTTTGTTGTCATCGGAAAAGAAGGCTCAACCAATGACGGCGAGGGATTTATAGGGGCTCTGTGGGACGATGCAAATTCTTATTTTGCCGAAATTGCACATCTCGCAAAGAAAGATGAGAACGGAAACCTATGCGGCATCTGGGGTGCTATGAGTGATTTTTCACGTTCCTTTATGCCATGGGAAGACGGCTTCTCCAGAGGGCTGTATCTTGCAGGCGCTGAATGTACGGACGAAGCCGAAGCTCCCGATGGCTGGACAAAGTGGGTTATTCCCTCATATGAATATCTTTATGCCGAATGTGACGGTACTGATATATTCTCACAGATGCTCTCCCATCTGCAGGAAAACGGTTTATCCCTCGCAGGTGCGGTGCATGATTTTACCTGCCCCGCAACAGGTAAAAATTATATGTTCTTCCCCATCAGGCGCATTGCCAATTAACACTGAATATAAGAAAACAGCTCTGTAAAGAGCTGTTTTTTGCTTGTAAATATTAGAAAACCTGTATTTATTCTGACTGTTTTATTTCACGGCTTTTGATGAATAATATCGGGCTGTGTCCTATTTTGTCGAATTTTGTATAAATGTGACTAAAATACACAAAATTCTTTTATCCTCACTTTCGATTAACCCCTTGATATTTCAAAAATATGGTGATAAAATGTCACTGCCACATAAAAATTCACCATTGATAGGGGAACAGAAAAATGAACGAAAAGTACATTGCAATCGTAACAGAGGACAGCGAAAAACAAATGGCAGTTTGCCGTCAGTATTTCGAAGATATCGGAATAAGCACCCTTCGCTGTCACAAGGACGGAAGAGAGCTTATCAATATGATAAACACTCAGAAGCCCGACTTTGTCCTTGCCGATGCTTACATGGACAATATCGACGGCATCGGTATTCTTGAGGTTGTTGCCTCAATGCCCGAAAATGAACGCCCGAAGGTAATCCTCATGAGCGAGTATCATAACCTCAGGCTTCAGAGAGAGGCCCTCGACAAGGGCGCACTTGATATGATATGGAGACCTCTCGATTACCGTGCTGTTGCAAATCTGCTCCACAGCATAAATCAGTCCGATAATCACAAGGAAAACGTTATTTCTGCAAGCGAGATGGAAATAAGCATTACACGCATAATGCATCAGATCGGTGTTCCCGCTCACATAAAGGGATATCATTATCTGAGATTTGCCATTCTTACTGCAATTGAAGATCCTTCCATCATAAATGCTATTACAAAACAGCTTTATCCCCACGTTGCAAAGCACTTTGAGACCACTCCCTCCCGTGTGGAGAGGGCAATCAGGCATGCTATAGAAGTTGCATGGGACAGAGGAAATGTGGATGTGCTCAATTCCTACTTCGGCTATACCATTCATAATTCCAGAGGCAAGCCCACTAACTCTGAGTTCATTGCAATGATATCAGACAAGCTCAGACTGGGTATAAGAGTCGCCTGAAGGGATGATGACGATCAGATTTGAATAGTTTCGGATTTATGTGGCGTCCGAACTTGTTCATGTTTGATAACGTCATTACATATATCCGCAAAAAAGCTTGGGAAACCGAGCTTTTTTGCTTGCTGCAATTGTATTGATATTGTATAATATAGGATATGAGGTGAGATATCATGAAACTTCTTATCATAAGACACGGCGAATCACAGGCGGACATTCTGAATGTTCACGAGGGTCGTGCTGATTTCCCTCTTACCGACAGAGGTCACCGTCAGGCTACGGCAATGGCTCAATACATAAAGCAGTATCACAGTATTTCTGCCATATACTGCAGTCCCCTCAAAAGAGCACTCCAGACCGCTGAGCATCTCGCAGATACGGTGGGTGTCGAGCTTTGCCAAAAAGAAATGCTTATGGAATTTAACAATGGACTCATCGCAGGCCTTACACGTCAGGAGGCCACGGAAAAATATCCCATTGTTCAAAACCTGCCCGTTCACAAAGCGGTGTATCAGCAGGAGTCTGTTCTTGAATTTCGTTTCCGGGCAGATTATATCCTTTCTGAGATAATCTCTGAAAACAATGCGGATTCTTCCATTGCCATCGTTACTCACGGCGGTATGATAAATCAGCTGTACCGCTCGTTTTTGCGACTGCCTGTTGAAAGCGATATTTTCTTCTGCACGGGTGATACGGGAGTTCATGAGTGGAGAATTACCGATAAGGGCAGATTTATTGTTTTTTCCAATTACACAGGACACTGTGCGGATATATAAGCCAAAAGCACGTCAGCAAAATGCGCTGACGTGCTTTTTTCAGTCTTTCTTTAGTCTCCTTGCAAGCTCTTCATCCGGCTTTACATAGACAGTTGTCTGATGAGTGTATATGACAAAGCCAGGTTTTGAGCCGTTGGGCTTTGAGACATGTCGTATCTTTGTAAAGTCCACCGCCACTTGCCCCGACTGCTTTGCCTTGCTGTGAGTTGCCGCAAGCACTGCCGCCTGCTCTATGGTTTTATTCGGAACCTCTCTGCCCTCCGCTTTGATAATAGTGTGAGATCCGGGAATTTTAAGAGTGTGAAGCCATATGTCTTCTTTCATCGACTGACGCATGGTAAGCTCATCGTTCTGTCGGTTGTTTCTGCCAACAAGTATTGTAAATCCATCATCAGATAAAAACTCATGTGGTGCAAGGGCTTTGACCTTCTGCCGCCTTGCGCCCGCATTTGAACGCAGATATCCCTGCTCCTCAAGCTCTGTTCGAATCTCTGAAAGCTCTCGCTCGGAACGTGCTCGGGATAATGCATCGAGGACTGTATCGAGATAATCCATCTCCGCAAGGCCCAGCTTCATCTGCTCCTCAAGGTGAGCCTGTGCGCTCTGAGCTCTGCGGTATGCCTTGTAGTACTTCTGGGCATTCTGTGCAGGGGTCAGCATTTCATCGAGCTTTACCTCAATCTCTGGGCAGCTTTCATCGTAGTAGTTTATGAGCCTTGCAGTGCTGTCGCCCTTTTTAATAAGGTGCATATTGGAGGTTATGAGGTCGCCGTAAAGACGAAGCTCTTCCCTCTTCTGTGAGTTTTTAAGCTCATTGGTCTGGGTCATATATTTGCGGTTCGCCCTGTCAAAGGCGTTTGTCACCGTCTTTGTAAGAAGTGAGGACTTTGCCCTCATTCTCTCTAACAGGTCACGCTCGGAATAATAGCCATCCAGCAGCTTTGAAAAGCTTTCTGCCCTTTCACTTCGCATAGTATCACCATACTGGGTTATGGGCATATAAGAAAAATCCTGAGGCTTTACGCCGTTGTAAAGCACTGTGGGAACGCCAAGTCCGTCAAGGGACTTTGCAAGCTTTTCAAGATTTGCCATAAGGCGCTGCTGAGAAAGCTCTGACATATCGCCGACTATTATATCGGCAGAGCAGGCAAAATGGGCTATTTCACGGGAAATGAGCGGTGAGATGCCCTGAACGCTATCAAGTATAGCCTTTGAAAGCGGCAGAGTGGTTCGTGAAAGGATTTCCTTACAGCACGCCTCTACCCCATCCTGCGTCAGGCTCTTTTTATCCTGTGGCGGTACCTCCTGATAAAACAGTCCGGGCAGAACAAGGCGCTGAGAGCTCATTTCATAGTCTACTCGCTTTATGGAGTCAATGACTCTGCCTGTCTCATCGATGAACACAATATTTGAGTATCTGCCCATTATCTCCATTGCGATGGTCAGGGTTATTTCGTCCCCAAGCTCGCTGTGGGCAAAGAAATCAATAAGCAGTACACGTTCAAAGGCGCTCTGTCTGATGTTCGATATTTTCGCTCCGTTAAGGCGCTTTCGAAGAAGCATGCAGAACATGGGCGGCACCTGAGGATTTTCTATCTCCGCCTTTGTAAAGTGGATACGAGGGGAATTTGCTCTGGCACAAAGCAAAAGCTTTTCGTTGCAGTCCTTGCCTCGCAGACCTATCACAAGCTCCTCCTTTGATGGCTGGTACACCTTGTCAACCTTTGCTCCGATGGCGCATTTCAGTTCGTTTTTTATAAAATTAAGCATTACGCCGTCCAACGGCATATGTATCTCTCCTTTTGGAATCTGCCTTTATCAGTTCGGCAGCTCCATCTCATCATTCATTTCTATAAAGCCATATTTGATATATAGTGGCTTTCCCATATCCGTTGCCTCAAGGGATATAGCCGTTACGCCTCTGCTCTTTGCATCTTCCACAAGAAGATCCAGAGTTCTGAAGGCTATTCCTTTTCTGCGGTACTCCGGCTTTGTGTACATATTCATTATGTATGCATTTTTGCCTGTCGGATTATGATATGTCGGCATTACTCTATAGTAACTTATACCGCCTGCACCTACAAACTCTTCTCCGTCAAAAATCAAGTACGCCGTATGAGTGCCGTTTCTCAGTGCTTCACAGTAATACTCCGCCGTCTGCTTTTTTACTGCCGACATATCAGTATCGTCGCTGAGTCCGTTCGCACTTCTCAGAACGGTTATTCTCGTTTCTGTCAGTATTTCAAGATCATCAGGCACAGCCCTTTTATATCTCAATTCCATAAACCGATCTCTCCACAAATTAGCTTTATCTTTCCGTCATAGAATACCACACGGCAGACGCATAATCAACAGAAAACCGTTTTTCAGCATTTGTTACAGTTTAATTCCAAGCAGAGAAATACCCTGCAGGATTTTTGCTTCCTGCAGGGTATCTGATGTTATTTTGAAATGACAGCACCTTTTCCTTGTGCCAAAGATATTCCGGAACGGTAAAGCTTATGATTCGCCTTCGTGCTTCCTTGCCTGCTTCTTCTCAGGTGTCAGTGCCTTTTCACCTGCCAGATACATAGCTACCAGGCCAAGCAGCACCATAATAACGGACACATAAATGATCACAGGGATGATCTGCTTATAGATGAAAGTGCAGATAGCAGCAGCTGTATCGCCGCCGATGATGAGAGCGGCAACATAACCGAAGAAGGTCAGGCCACCGGCAAACAGGGTGATCATAATGCCATAACCGAAGATTATCTTCAGAATATCGGAAAGCTTCTTGCAAAACTTTTTCATGATATACCCTCCTTTACAGACCCAGGATAGGCAGCCATCCCATCAGGACGGCGACCTGCAGAATAAACTGAGCGGCGACCCACCACATATTATTCTTGAATGTCTTGCTGAAATCGGACTCTGCGATGGTCATACCGGCATACATACCAAGTCCCAGAGGAGGTGTGATACCGCACATGACACCACAGATGCAGGGCAGCATTGCTGCTGCCAGCAGAGGATTGACTCCAACACCGTTGAGCAGAGTGATAAATACCGGTCCGAAGATAACGACCTGAGAGGAACCGGGAACGACCATGCCCATTACGCAGGTGATAGCGCAGATAGCCAGAACCATACCCAGCTTGCCGAAGTTCCATGTAGCCATGATCTCTCCCAGTGATTCAGCTACACCAAGATCCTCGAACATTGCACCGATCATATAGCCGAATACGCATACACCGATTGCAGGCGAGATGGACTTGACGCCGTTTGCAAACATCTTTGCAATCTTGTGGGGAGTAATAGCGGACTTATCCTTTGCAATCAGGCATGCATATATAGTAGAAATACCTGCTACAAACAGCAGAACGGACTTTGATAAGTACTTCGCACCGTCAGCCCCAAGGCGCTGGGTAAAGAAAGTATCAGTAAAAACCACATCCAGAACAAAGGGCAGCAGTATGATTACAGGCAGCAGCAGAGCCTGCCAGCTTGCCTTGAAAGTCTCCTTCAGGCTGGGGAGTTCATCGCGGCTCATGGGCTTTACTTTATAATATTTGCAGAATGCCCATACCATAATCAGACGCTGGGCAATGAACC
>JAZSNZ010000290.1:0-11744 GCA_045536645.1 Acutalibacteraceae bacterium | reverse complement strand
GCCTCCGACTTCATTATCGTAATCGCTCTTGGCGTACTTCTTCTCGTACCTCTCCAGCCCGTTCTCCAGAGCCCTGTGCTCCAGCCTGCATTTGACTATGTAGTGCCTGCACTCTTCGGCGCAATGGCTTACAAGTATTTCAGAAAGAACATGAAGATAGCCATCGTACCGCTCGTTATCATGAGCATACTCTTTATCCTTGTGCCTTCTCTCACAGGCTCTACCAGCTTTATGATAATCCCCAGCGGCATTATCGCCATCGCACTTTCCTTTATCTATTTCAAGGCTCAGAGCAAGAAGGGAGCAGAAGCTTAAATGATGCTTTACGTCAATATTGCAATCGCCGCTGTGCTGGGCATTCTGGCTCTTCTGGTGCTGCTTCTTGTTATAGCCATACTTCGCACTCTCTTCATGGGTAGAAAGAAGTCAGAATACACCCCCGACCCTGCACCTGAGCGAGTGGAGGAATATTCAGAAAAGCTGTCCGAAATGATAAAGATACCCACTGTTTCCCACAAGGGACAGACGGACATCACCGAATATCTCAGACTCCATGAAAAGCTCGAGGAGCTTTTCCCCCTTGTTCACGAAAAGCTTGAAAAGACCGTTATCGACGGCAACCTTCTCTATCGCTGGGCAGGAAAGAGCAGCGACAACCCCATTATCCTCATGAGCCATCAGGACGTTGTGCCTGCGGAAGGCGTATGGGAGCATGAGCCTTTTTCGGGCGACATTGCAGACGGCAAGGTCTGGGGCCGCGGAGCGGGCGACACAAAATGCTCGGTCATGGCGTTTTTCCAGGCTGTGGAAGAACTTCTGAAAGAGGGCTATGAGCCCCAGTGCGATGTTTATCTCGCATCCTCCTGCACAGAGGAATGGGGCGGCGAAGGCGCTCCGAAAATAGTCGCGGAGCTTAAACGCCGCGGCGTAAAGCCCTATCTTGTATGCGATGAGGGCGGCGGAATAATCTCAGAGCCCGTCGGCGGCATCAAGGGCAACTACGCTATGGTGGGCGTTTTCGAAAAGGGCAAGGCAAATATTAAGTTCACCGCTCGAAGCAACGGCGGACACGCCAGCACTCCTCCGAAAAACTCTCCTATCGCAAGGCTTTCAGCCTTTGTCAACGAAGTTGAGACAAAGAAGCCCTTTAAGCGCAAATTCCTCCCCGAGGTATCTGCCATGTTCGGCAAGCTCTCCCGTTATGCACCCTTCGGCCTGCGCCTTGTAATGGGCAATCTCTGGTATTTCAAGCCCCTTATGAAGGCTGTCATGCCCATGATTTCCGCTCAGGCAGGCGCTATGCTCCAGACTACCATGGCATTTACCATGCAGTCAGGCTCTGATGCTGAAAACGTTCTGCCTCAGGAGGCTACTCTCTGCGCAAATGTCCGCTTTATTCCCCATCAGGGCGAAAAAAAGAGCATGAAGATAATCGAAAAGCTTGCCAAAAAACACAATCTCGAAATGGAGATACTCGATTCAAACGATTACTCCGAGCCTGTTGATATCAAGGGCAAGGCTTTCCGCCAGGTAGAGGAGACCATCGCTGAGACCTTCCCCGGCCTTGCTTCCAGCCCTTATGTAATGACTGGTGCTACGGACGCTCATTTCTATCAGGAGATATGCGACAGCTGTGTGCGCTTTGCTCCCGTTATCTACGGCCCCGAGCAGATGAAGGGTATGCACGGTCTGAACGAAAATCTTGAGTGCGCCTGCCTGCCCGGCGCTGTTGATTTCTACAAGAACCTTATAAAGAAGCAGGAAGAAAACGCATAATTCCCCACCGAGGCGAAAACGCTTGCCTTTTCATCTCCCCTACGGGTGTACAGGTTTCTCTCGGCGCAAAATCGTGGAACGGGAGCGTCGATGAGTTCGGCAATCCGAACTCGGCGCTGTCCCCTACTACCTTGTAACAGTTAAAACTTGATTTTTCTCTCCCTCAGTCAGCTTCGCTGACAGCTCCCTCATCAGAGGGAGCCAAGATACGACAAACCAAAATTTAAACCGCCTGACAATAAGTCAGGCGGTTTTTTCGTGCCGCTTCTTTTTTTGAAAAGAGGGATAGAAAGGAAGTAATTTTATAAAAGCGGCATTCGTCTGTGCTATTCGCCGTCCTGCCTTACGCAGGTGACCTTTATCGTTCTGGGTCTGTCGCCGGGGGTATGGGTCGTAAGAACGACGATAAGCTCTATTTCCTCCGCGTTAAGGTCAAAATCATCAGGCATTTTATTATACGCCACTGCATTTCCGTTGTCGCTGTGGTCTGATTCAAATCTGCAGGTTTTCGACGGATCTATCGCTGTCAGCATTGGATAATAGCGTTTTGAATAATCCTCATCATTTTCATTGGGGGCAATTATTCTGTACAGCAGTCTCTGGCTGGCAGGGGTGCACATTACCTTATCAAGATATACCCCTTTTCCTTCCTCATCAACAAAGGTTTCGTCGATGATGTATATCGTTTTTTCGGGACTGATTTCAGTGATATCCACAGTAAATGCAAATTTGAACTCGGCGTGGATTTCTTCTTTTTCACTGCCGTTTTCTCCAAGTCCCGTAACCCATACCTCATCGTAGATAAGAGTAATTTCGTGAACTCCTGTCAGGCAATCGTTCTTCATTGTCATCTCTTCCGTATAGAATCTGCGGCCGTCCTTGTTGTATCCGCCGCCGGAGGACGAAAATTCGCTCTCCTGCTCACCGTCGATATACATGGTGGGATATCCGCACAGCATGAAAGAGCAGGGCTTGCCCTTGTATTCGCCTATAAAATTCACGGAAAATACATTGTCCTCATACAGCACCTCTGTCAGAGTCAGCTTCAGTCCCTGCCGCATCTGCCACTGCTCTATCTTGCCTGTATAAAGGTCTGTTTTATCGCTGTATTCAGTTCGAATGCTCATCTTATCTTCTCGCTCATATTTTGCCTTTCCTCTGACTTCCTGATAATACTCGATTGCGGAGACAGTGCCCACAAAGGCACTTATGGCGATTATCGCCGCCACCAGAAGGAGCATCAGCTTTTTGCCCGAACGGGGCTTTTTCTGTTCATCCTCAAAGATTCTGTCAAGTGTCCTCTGCTTAAAATCTGCCGAAGGTCGTATGCTTTCATTTGCTGCTTTATAGATCAGTTCAAAATCTTTCATTATATCCCCTCCCTTTCAAGCAGTTTTCGAAGCTGTGCCTTGGCTCGCTCGAGCCGTGTGCCTGCTGTGGACGAAGGAATGGACAGCATCTGAGCTATTTCCTTTATGGTATACCCCTCAAAAAAGTGAAGATGAACTGCGATGCGGTATTTCTCGTCAAGAGAACGCACCGCCTCGTACACGGCTCTCTGGTCATCGGTTGCAAATTCTATTCCCGATGTACTCTCTTCAAAACTTACAATTCTCTTAGCCTTTCTCAGCTGATTCTTTGCATCGTTGATGACCACTCTGAGAAGCCATGCCTTTTCGTGGTTTTTGTCGTTGAAAACGGGCTGCTGCTGATAGAGCTTTATAAAGGTCTCCTGCACAGCGTCCTCGGCTTCCGCTGCGCTGCCGATAATGCTGTATGCGGCACGAAACATACTGTCAGAATACTCTTCCACACAGCTTTCTATGTACTTGCGCTGCCCTTCTGCACTGCCCATTTTCTTACCTCCTTTCATACATAAAACACATGGAAAGGTCATATTTGCTCATAATAATAAAAAAATTTTTGATAGCTTATTATAGCACCCTTACTGAAATTGTGAAATAATTATTATTACTTTTTAAATTAAACTTGACCATGGGCTTTTTTCCTTGCCGAAAAAGCCCCGTTGTGGTACAATATAAAGACCTAAAACAAGCAAAGGAGTGTGTTCCTTGGAGGCTGTCACAACCGCAGATACAAGGCGGCGAATCGAATTTTACGATGCTCTTCGCGGCATCGCCATAATCTACATGATTTTCTACCACACCCTGTATGACCTTACCATGCTGGGCTTTGACTGGGCGTACCCCATTTTCGAATCCCAGAGGATAATCGTGACCTTCGACCAGGGGCTTTTTATCGTCCTGTCGGGCATCTGCTGTTCCTTAAGCCGCAACAACGCTCTCAGAGGCGCAAAGCTTTTGGGTATTGCCATGCTGTTTACACTGGCGACCGTCTTTGTAGACTACCGTGCGCCCATTACCTTCGGTATACTGCATATGCTCAGCTTTTCAATGCTCCTGTTCAGCGCCTGCGAAAAGTTCTTCCGAAAGCTCCCTGCCCTGCCCTCTGCAATATTTTTCAATATTCTTTACGCTCTGACTTACAACGTAAGAAACGGATTCTTCGGCTTTAAGGGCTTTTCCCTTCCCGTCCCCGAAATGTTTACTTATCGGAGCAGGCTGTTTATCCTCGGCTTTACCGACAACAGCTATTCTGCTCTCGATTATTTCCCCCTCATGCCCTATTTCTTCCTCTTCTTGACAGGCGTATTCCTCGGGATATTCCTTTCCCGTCTCACTCTTCCCCGATTTGCCTATAAGAAGGTTCCCTTCCTTGGATTTCTCGGTAAACACTCACTTTTTATCTACGTAATACATCAGCCGATTATATACGCTGTGTTATATATAATAGCACTTATTACAAATAGGATTTAATTTTGGAGGCTCACACATGGATTTTGTCAAGGCATTGGTCAATGAATTCAAGATAAAACAGCAGTGGATGGAGAATATTCTGCAGCTTATTGACGACGGCAACACCATCCCCTTTATCGCACGATACAGAAAGGAAATGCACGGCACTCAGGACGACCAGACCCTCAGAGCCGTTGCTGACAGATACGCATACTTACAGAATTTCGACAAAAGACGCGAGGAGATTCGTTCTTCAATCGAGGCTCAGGAAAAGCTGACGGAGGAGATAAACGACGCTCTCGACAGGGCGCAGACCCTTGCAGAGCTTGAGGATATCTACCGTCCTTACAAGCCAAAGAGAAGAACAAGAGCTTCCATTGCAAGAGAAAAGGGTCTTGAGCCGCTGGCACAGGTCATCTTTGCTCAGGAAACAAAGGACTTCCCCATCGACCTTGCGGAAAGCTACGTAAACCCCGAAAAGGGCGTTGAGACACCTCAGGACGCGCTTGCAGGCGCGCTTGATATCATCGCGGAGGATATCTCCGACGATGCTGACATCAGAAAACAGCTTAGAAGAGTTGTATTCCTAAACGGTATGCTTGTTTCCAAGGCTGCCGACCCCGAGGCTGACAGCGTTTATACAAATTACTACGATTTTAAGGAGCCTCTTTCCAAAATCGCTGGTCACAGAGTGCTTGCCATCAACAGAGGCGAAAAAGAGGGCATACTGAAAGCAAAGATAGAATTTGACCGTGAGAAGGGAATGCACGTCATTCTCTCCCACACTGTGAAAAACTCCACCCCCTGTGCTGACAGCGTGGTGGATGCGGCAAACGATGCTTTCGACCGCCTTATCTTCCCCTCCATCGAAAATGAGCTGAGAAGCAGTGCCTTTGAGACTGCAAGTGAAGCTGCAATCGGTCTTTTCTCCGTTAATCTTCGCCAGCTTCTGCTCCAGCCCCCTGTAAAGGGAAAGGTCGCCCTGGGTCTTGACCCCGGCTACAGGACAGGCTGTAAGGTTGCGGTCGTTGACGCAACAGGCAGAGTGCTTGACACAGGCGTTATCTACTGCGCACCCCCTTACAAGAAGATTGACGAAGCCAAGGCAAAGATAACCGCTCTGTGCAAGAAACACGGTGTTCAGATAATCTCCATCGGCAACGGCACAGCAAGCAAGGAAACAGAAATGTTTGTAGCTGAGCTTATCGGCGAGCTTAAGATGGGCATTTCCTATATGGTCGTTTCCGAAGCAGGCGCTTCTGTTTATTCTGCAAGCAAGCTTGCTGCGGAGGAGTTCCCCGAGTATGACGTTTCTCTCCGAAGTGCTGTTTCGATAGCCCGAAGACTGCAGGACCCCCTTGCAGAGCTTGTTAAAATCGACCCCAAGGCAATCGGTGTCGGTCAGTATCAGCACGATATGCCCCAGAAGAGACTGGGCGAGGCTCTCGACGGCGTGGTGGAAGACTGCGTAAACAGTGTCGGTGTTGACCTCAATACCGCCTCCCCCTCACTGCTGACAAGAGTTGCAGGCATCAATGCCACCATCTCAAAGAACATCGTTGCCTACAGAGAGGAAAACGGCGCTTTCAAATCCCGTGCCGAGCTTAAGAAGGTAAGCAAACTCGGTCCCAAGGCCTTTGAGCAGTGCGCAGGCTTCTGCCGAGTTGCAGAGAGCAAGAACGTACTTGACAACACAGGCGTTCACCCTGAGAGCTACGATGCGGCAAAGAGCCTGCTGACCCTCTGCGGCTACACCCTTGACGATGTAAAGTGCGGCGGCATCGGCGAGCTTTCCGCTCGAGTTGCTCAGCTTGGTTCTGCTTCCGTTGCTGAGAAAATCGGCATCGGCGAGCCTACATTGGCCGATATTATCCGCGAGCTCTTAGCTCCCGGCCGTGATATGCGTGACGAACTGCCCCCTCCCATGCTTCGCACCGACGTACTCTCAATCGAAGACCTGACCCCCGGCATGGAATTACAGGGAACTGTCCGAAACGTTATCGACTTCGGCGCATTCGTTGATATCGGCGTTCATCAGGACGGACTTGTCCACGTTTCTCAGATAAGCAACTCCTTTATAAAGCACCCCGGCGAAAAGCTGAAGGTTGGCGAAGTGGTCACCGTGTGGGTGCTTTCGGTAGACGTCAAGAAACAGCGTATTTCTCTTACCATGAAGGGTAAGCCGAAGGCGGATTGAGATAATGAAAAAGCATTTACTTAAAATAATACCTGCCCTGATACTTGCGGTGTGTGTGCTGTTCATGGCCTCCTGCGGCGATTCCTACGACCCCGAGCGTCAGGAGCTTCACGAGCAGCTTTACGGAGATCTGAATATTCCCACCGCAAGCTCGGCGAACATCTCACTTTTCAACACCATAAAGGCAAATTTCGCCCTTGCATATTCCCGTACCGATTCCCTCAACCCCTACCGTGCCACATCGTCTCTGAACACAGCTGTGTCAAGCCTTATTTTCGACAAGCTGATTGTTCTTGACGAAAACTATGAGGTAGTGCCTGTTGTTGCCCGAAGCATCACTCAGGACGGCCGCAATATAACCGTCACTATCCGTGACGGACTGGTTTTCTCAGACGGCACGCCACTTACCGCCCGTGATGTTGAATATTCCTTCTACGTGGCAAAGCGTTCTGAATCGAAGTACGCTGCACAGCTTGAAAATTTCAAGAGTGTGCTGGTAGACGGCAATAAGCTTAATTTTATGATCGGCGAAAATGACCCCTATGCATATATGCTCCTTGATATCCCAATTATCAAGATAGAAAGCGATGCAGGTGGAGCGATGCCCACGGGCAGCGGCAAGTATGTATATATCTCCGATGAGGATCTGGGTATTTTTCTTGAGCGAAATTCACGCTGGTACAATCCCGACCAGCCCGACATCGAGCGAATTTCCCTTAACGCAATGCCCACTGTTGAAAGCATCATTCACAGCATCGAGATAGGAACAATTTCCTATTTCATCACCGACCTGCGTGACGGTTATCCCACCAGAATAAACGCAAACTATGCTACGTATGATGTAAATAATATTGTATATCTGGGCGTGAACACCAACGACACCAGACTTTACAATATAGATATCCGTACAGCTCTCAGCTACGCCCTCAACCGTGAGGAAGTGGCTACAAAGGCTTTCGGCGGCAGAGCGGTTGCGGCAACAGGCCCTATCACCTCCGCTTTTACCGAGGCAGCCTCCCTTGAATCGGGCATGACGGTGGATGATAAAGCCAGTGCTTCTTTCCTGCTCTCCAACGCAGGCTTTGTAAATACCGACGAAAACGGCTATAAGTACGACAGCCTCGGCAATTATCTCTCCTTCTCCATTCTTGTCTCAGGCGATAATTCCCAGCATATGACCGCCGCAACCGTCATCGCCGACCAGCTCTCTGATATCGGAATCGGCACCACTATAAACGCCGTTTCCGCCTCAGACCTTGCAACTACCGTTGCCGCAGGCAGCTATCAGCTTTATGTGGGCGAATACGCCCTGCTTAACAACATGGACTTTTCTCCCCTTTATACCCCAAACAAGGGACTGTACACAGGCTTTGAATTTGAGGTTCTCAATTCCGCACGCAATTCCTGGAAGGCAGGCACAGGCACTCTCGCTGAGTACCTCAACGCCTTCGAGGCAAACCTCCCCTTTATTCCCATCTGCCACAGACAGGGCATGGTCTGCTTCAGCCGCTCGGTCAACGCCGATATGCATGTTACAGAATCAGACCCCTTCTACGATATGGGCGAATGGACCGTAACTGCAGTTACGGTGGACGAAGATGGCGGTACTGTCTCAGGAGAGTCTCAATAGCCCCTTTCCATTGTGCAATTTACACATAATACTTTGATTCGAAGCCGCATTTCCTTGAACTCGGCACATTGTAAAAGCACCCTTGACTATGATATAATTATCTCAAGGTTTTCTATTTTCACAAAAGGTTCCGCATCTAATATTCTATATTGAATGCATATGAAGCAAATCAGTTTTGCTATTTTCATTATTAGGAGTGTTGTATTGTGATTAAAGGCAGTGTCCTCAGAGACGCCATTATTTCCGGCGCAAACGCTATCGAGAATAACAGACAGCGTGTAGACGAGCTCAACGTTTTCCCCGTTCCCGACGGTGACACAGGTACAAATATGTCCCTAACCATGGGTGCAGCCCGCAAGGAAATGATGACCCTCGGCGATGATGTTGACGTAACCACAGTTGCAGACAGAGCAGCTTCCGCTATCCTGCGTGGTGCCAGAGGCAACTCCGGTGTTATCACCTCCCTTCTGTTCAGAGGCTTTAGTAAGGGCCTCAAGGGTCTTACCGAGGCTACCGGCGCTGACCTTGCTTCTGCTCTGACTCTCGGCGTTGAGGCTGCTTACAAGGCTGTTATGAAGCCCACCGAAGGCACTATCCTCACCGTTGCACGTATCGCTTCCGAGCGTGCCCGTGCTGCTGTTCTCGCAAACAACAAGGCCAATTACGTATGGGACGAGGTCTGCCTCGCTGCTGAGGAAGCTCTCGAGACCACTCCCGAGCTGCTCCCCGTTCTGAAGCGTGCAGGCGTTGTTGACGCAGGCGGCAAGGGCATCTGCGTTATCTTCCGCGGTATGCAGTCCGTTTTCCGTGACGGCGTTATCGTAGAGGCTGAGTCCGGCGTTTCCGCTGAGGCAAGCGTTGACAATTTCTCCAATGTTATTTCCCAGTTTGACGAAGAGATCAACTTCACATACTGCACCGAGTTCATCGTCGAGAAGGAGAACGATAAGGATCCTCTCGAGCTTCGTGCTTATCTTGAGACCATCGGCGACTGCGTTGTTGTTGTTGACGACGACGAGATCGTCAAGGTTCATGTCCACACCGAGGCTCCCGGCGATGCTATCACCCACGGTCTTGAGTACGGTTCTCTCGTTACCTCCAAGATTGAGAATATGAGAGCTCAGAACAAGTCTAAGGGCGGTGCTTCCACTGCCAAGAAGTTCGAGCGTGTTGACCCTGTTGAGGGCGAGATCGGCTTTGTTGCTGTTGCAGCAGGCGACGGACTCAAGTCCCTGTTCAATGACCTTGGCTGTCAGAACGTTGTTTCCGGCGGTCAGACCATGAACCCCTCTACCGACGATATCCTCGCAGCAGTTCAGGCAACTCCTGCTTCCACCGTTTTCGTTCTTCCCAATAACAAGAACATCATTATGGCTGCTGAGCAGGCAGTTCCCCTTTCCGATGACCGCCGCATCGTTGTTCTGCCCACCAGAACAATCCCCCAGGGTCTTGCAGCAATGCTCGCTTACGATCCCGACGGCGATATCGACACCAACAGCGTCGATATGTTCGAGGCTGCAAAGAAGGTCGGCTGCGGCCAGGTAACCTTTGCTGCACGTGACAGCGAGTTCGACGGTCACAAGATCAAGGAAGGCGAGATCCTCGGCCTTATCAACGGCAAGCTCGCTCTTACCGAGAAAGACCCCACAAAGGCTCTTGTCAAGATCGTCAAGAACATGGTAAACAAGGACACCACATTCCTTACCCTCATCTACGGCGAGGGCATCACCGATGCAGAGGCAGAAGAGGCACGCAACCTTATCGAGGCAAAAGCAAAGAAGCTCAGCCGCAGCTTTGAGGAAGTCACCCTCATCAACGGCGGCCAGCCTGTTTACCACTTTATTCTCTCTGTAGAATAATCAGCAATTAATATGAATTTTGATTTTCGGTTACATAGGCTTCTATGTAACCGAAAATTTGTATAACCGCTTTTTTCAAAGGAGGGACAGATATGCTGCTTGATAATATGGACATAAGAAATATAAAGGGCGTGGGCGAAAAGCGCGCAGAGCTTTTTGATAAGCTTGGCGTGTCTGACATCGGCGCTCTGCTGCGTTATTATCCCCGTACATACGAGGACTGGTCGCAAAGCACCTCCCTTAACGATGCCAATCCCTTTGAAATGCCCATAATAAAGGCGGTCGTCACCTCCGGCGTGTCAGAACGGTTTGTAAGGCGCGGCATGACCATATATTCCGCCACCGCCTGCGACGAAAACGGAGTCGCTTTCAAGCTGACATTTTTCAATAACCCCTACATAAAATCACTTCTTTACAAAGGGCAGACCTATCTTTTCAGAGGCAGAGTCAATTTCTCTTTCAGAACTCCCGAAATGACTTCGCCGAAATTCCTGCGTGCAGACAAGGCAGGACACATGGAACCCATTTACCGCCAGACTGCAAATCTCCCCTCACGCACCATTGCCCAGACGGTGACAAACGCCCTGTCCATGATGACGGAGGAAAACTTCCCCGACCCTGTCCCCTCAGAGCTTCTTGAGGAAAGAGGGCTGTGCTCTCTGCAGGAGGCAGTGCGCGGTATTCACCGCCCGAGTGACTCCATGCACCTTAAAAAATGCCGTGACAGGCTGGTATACGAAGAACTGCTGGTTCTCCAGCTTGCACTGTTCCGCTTAAAGGGAAAGAATAGGAAGTTTACTTCTCTGCGTCTTAATGAGGATTACTCCGATGAGTTTTTCTCCCTTCTCCCCTTCTCACCCACCAACGCACAGCGCAGAGCGGTAAAGGAAGCTATCAGGGATATGACCGAAGGGCAGTGCCCCATGAGCAGGCTTCTGCAGGGCGACGTAGGCTCGGGAAAAACAGCCGTTGCGGCGGCACTCTGCTATTGCACTGCAAAAAACAATATGCAAAGCGCCCTTATGGCGCCGACCGAAATACTGGCAGAACAGCATTTTCGTTCCCTGTCAGAGCTTCTCACCCCTGCAGGGATAAAAGTGCGGCTGCTGACAGGCTCGCTTAAAATGTCCGAAAAGCGGGCGGTTTACGAGGAGCTTAAAAGCGGTGAGTGCGACCTTGTAATAGGCACTCATGCGCTGATTTCGGAGAAGGTTGAGTTTTCACGCCTTGCCCTTGTGATAACCGACGAACAGCACCGCTTCGGCGTTGAACAGCGTGACACCCTTACAAAAAAAGGAAACCGTCCCCACATGCTTGTTATGTCGGCAACTCCTATTCCAAGAACCTTGGCGCTGATTATTCACGGAGATCTTGATATTTCGATTATTGACGAATATCCAAGGGGTCGCCAAAAAACCGAAACCTATGCGGTTGGAACCCCTCTGCGCCAAAGGGTTTATAACTAT
>JAZSNZ010000072.1:0-7880 GCA_045536645.1 Acutalibacteraceae bacterium | reverse complement strand
CCATAGGCTCGACCACAGGCGGACTTGTTCTCTACTGTGCAAACGCAATGCACCGTCAGCCTGCTTGTATGCTCTTTGCAAACCATATCGATTCCCTGGCAGCCGCAGGAGCTATCCTTGCTGATGTCTGGGTAGATGATGTCACAATGCCCGTTATCGATTGCCTGGGCGATGAGTTCCTCGAATATGTAAAGACAGGAATGAAAATCACCGTAAAAGACGGCGGCATAGTAGAAGTTGAATAAAAAGATAATCCCTGTGTGCTTTACGCACACAGGGATTTTTGCATATAAAACAAAGCCAAGGCGTAAAGCCTTGGCTTTGTTATTTCGTTAAAAGGAAATTTCTTATCTGTTGTTCTTTCTCTTCCTGATAACAGCCGATACGCCGACAACGATGATAATTACGCCGCAGGCGATAAGTGCGATGATCGCAATCAGCTTGCCTGTGTTGCTGTCGCCTGTTTCGGGAGAAGATTCACCCTTTCCGTCGTCTTCGCCTGTGCCGGGCGCGGTGCTGCCGCTGCCTGAGCCTGAACCCGAGCCCGAACCGTTGCCGCTGTTGTCGGTGCCGGACTTGTTCATATAGACAAGAACATAGGGGGAGAAGGAGGAAGACTCGAAGGTCAGACCGTCAGCTGCTGCAGAAACAGCGATCTCATCCATTGTACCTGCCTTTATGCCCGATTCATTATAGTGGAACAGATAGAATGTGTAGTTTGTGTAATTGTCGGCTATTGTTGTGCTGGGGTACTTGAGGGTGATCCTCGCCTTGCCCGAGAAGCCGCTTACAGGCTGATTCTTGCTGTCGAGGAAGGAGAAATCGAAGATATAGTAATTGTTCTTGGTGTAATCAAATGATGAAAGCTTTGCCTTTACCTTTGCAAGAAGTGCGGAGGAGGTGATGCTTGCAGTATCGGTAAATTTTCTTGAATTGAAGGTCAGAACGGTGTTGTTGGAGGGAGCCTTTGATCTTGTAAGGTCGCCTGCGGCAATAACTGTACCGTCAGATGCTCTGCAGGTGGTGCCCTCATCAATAACGATATCGTATATAAGCGCAGTGCCGTCATTAAGGGTGAATTCGCCGCCTGCGGTGATTTTCATTTCGGTGGTTCTCATACCCTTGTTTGCGGCGGTAAAGTCGGGGAAGTCGGTATTGACAACAACTGCATAAATGGTCTCGTTGAGAAGAGTGCTGCTGAACTTGAATTTGCCGTTTCCGAGATTTTCATAGTCGATACTGGGGGAGAGCAAGGTGTTCTGAGCAGTGCCCTTCTTATACCAGACAAAGTTTGAGTTTGCGCCGCTCCTGCTCTTGAGGTCGCCAAGGTCAATTGTACCGCCTACGGCCTTGATTGTGGGGATTTCATAAGCAGCCTGAGGACAATAGGTGTATTTATCCTCATCGATGGTGAGCAAAGGCAGCTCCTTGAGAGCAAATCGGTTATCTGAAATATCAAGTTCCTTAAGCTTTGTGTTCTTGCTCAGGTCGATGGTTTCCAGTTTATTGCCCGAAAGGTTGAGGATCTCAAGGTCTGTGGCACTCTGAAGAGAAACATCTGTTATTTTCATGTCGGTAGCGGAAAGAACAGAGAGACTGCCTGCTGTGTACAGCTTGATTACAGTACCGGCAAGAGCATCTTCGGCAGTATAGAGAACAGTTTCGCCTGTTTTGCCGGATACTATCTTTCCGTCGCCCCAGTCGATGTATACTGTGTCGTCACAGGAAAGGGTGAGAGAAATGTCCTCGCCCTTTGCAAGAGAGGTGTGAATAACAGCCACAGGGTCGTCAAACTCAGTCAGTGAAGAAATAAGGTTTACAGCTGTTGTCTTTATGACAAGCTCAGGCTGAGCGGGATTTGTCATTTCGCAGTATGCGGAAATGCCGCTGTGCTCATCGCCGAAGGTGAATACACCGTTTGCGGCGGTCTTGGGAGTTATGGTTTTACCTGTCTTTGCGTTTTTCCATGTGTAAGCAGATGCGCCCACAGAGGAAAGATCAAGAGAAGTGCCTGCCTTGAGGGACTTGGGGATTTCGATATCAGACTGAGATGCACATTTTACTATGCTGTCGGAAAGTGCAGGCAGAGCACTGAAGGTCAGAGCATTGTCGGAGCAGTCAATGACTTCGATTGAACCGGGAGTGGTGACCTTAAGCTCGGTCAGATCATTGCCGCTGCATAAAATATCTCTGAGATTGGTGTTTTTGGTAAGATCAATCTTGCTGACAAGATTGTCTGTGAAATCAAGGATTTTAAGCTTAGTGTTTTTGCTTAAATCGAGTGTGGTAATATTGTTGTTGGAAGCATAAAGCTCATAAAGCTTAGTGTTCTTTGAAACATCGAGAACAGTAACTCTTGCGTCGTCCTCAGTCTTTTCGGGTGCTGAGATATCAAGAACATCAAGATCGGGACAGCTTGAAACGTTCACGCCAACCGGTGCATTGTCGGGAGAATCGGCATCACGGCTCAGATCCAGCTCGGTAATGCTTCCTGCACAGTAGATCTGTACGAGGAATGACTTTTCGTCCTCGCTGTCAGCGACCACGTTTCCGGAAATTGCAATAGGTTTGGAATAGTCGCCGTTTGCAGGCACAAATTTTTCAAGTTCGCCTTCGCCCCAGAAGATATAAACGGGACGGTCAGCAACCACGGTAAACTCGCAGGGACCTGCATGGTCAAAGGCGACGGCAGAACGGTCGGTTTCATCGGAGTTGAGATTGGGAGAAACGTGTGCAGTGCTTGATTTTATTTTAAGATTTCTGAATGCTTCGGAGGTTATCTCAAAACAGATATCGCAGTCGGAAATATCCTGAGTCAGAGTGAATTTACCTGTGGTGTTTTCAGCCTTCTTCACGCCGTCTGCATACATTGTGTATGTGGTGGTGTCTCCCGGAACGCAGGAAGCGTATTTTGTAAGGTCTGCAGTATCACCGACATTGTAGGTGTCATTGATGGAGACGTTTTCCTGTCTTTCATAGGAATAAGCGGTGCAGGCAGGTGTCTGAGTGATGGGTGCAGAGGGGAGAGTGCCATGGTGGAGCTTGTTGCCGGAAAGGTTAATCTCATCAAGAACGCCCTCTGACAGCTTTACCTCAGACAGACCGCAGTCGCCAAGGTTGACATTTGTCAGTTTGGTGTTGGCGGTAAGGTCAACAGAGAGCATATCGTTGTATCCTGCATCGAGAGAGATAAGCTCAGTGCAGTCGGAAAGATCGAGAGAGGCAAAGTTGTTTTCGTTGACGCTCAGAGAACGGACAACATTTTCCTCGGGCAAATAGAGAGCATAAAGCTTGTTGCCGGTGAGATTTACGGTTTCCAGAGCGCTGCTTGCACGAAGATCGATAACAGTAAGCGATGCAGCATTGATACCGACAGACTTCAGCTTGGAGTTTGAACGAAGGTCAATGCTGTCGAGCGGAGCGACTGTGTGGGGGGTAGATGGTGAAATCCAAAGATTTTCAAGTTCAGTGCAGGCACCGAGCTGAACATCATCGATTGCATCAGCAACGATGCTTATATCGGTAACAGGTGCAGCGGAAGTGACATATACCTGTGCTGCATCGGTGGTGTTGACGGTGTAATGATATTTTGTGCCATTTGCATCGGGAGTGACGGTGACGGATGAGGTGATGTCGATATCGTCAGCAAATACCTTTGCAGTGCCGTCAGAAGAGGTAAAACGCAGTTCCATCGTCTCTTCTGACGGAGTGCAGGAGAATGCGAAATCCTTTATGACGGTGATGGGGGTGGTGGCAAGGGTCATGCCGCTGAATGCATCGTGAGCGGCGGTGCAGTAAAGGGTCTTTCCTGCAAGAGTATCGTCAAAAACATAAACACCCTTGTTTGTCATTGTTATGCCTTCGATGATCTCTGTGCCGTTTTCTGCATTGTACCAGCGATAGACTGTGGAGGTGTATTCTTCCTCAGTCAGCTCGATTTCTGCATTGCAGGAGGAGATATATACAGGCTGACCGACATTTACATAAGAGGGAGTCTGAACATTTTTCTGAGCCTGATAGTTATATGTGCCTGTGATATCTGAAGGAAGAGGAAGATCGAAATATGTCAGGAGATTATCTGTGCAGTCAAAATTGCTCAGAGCGAGCAGTGTGTTTTTATTGATGCCGTTGAGGGTATCAAGGGAACAGCCGGAAATATCGAGAGATTTAAGTGAAGAGATGGAAGCGATGGAAAGAGCCTCAAGTTCGGTAAGGTTTTCTGCCGTTATGCTTTCGAGAGCAGGAATGCTCTTGATAATGACAGAATAGAGAGCGGAGTTTTTCTGCTCTGCAGAAGGGAATGTAAGAGCGGTTATCTCAAGATCATTCTTTGCAAATATTTTTACACTGTCGAAGGGGGCACAGTTGAGAGTATAGGTAAGGACACCCTCAGAATAGGAAACGGAAGGGGTGTATACTGCATCATCTGCAAAAATTTCTTCTCCGTTTACAAAGAAGCGCAGGTCAGCAGTTGCAGAGTCCGTTTCGGAGGACACAGGAATCACAGGCTTCTGCGAGAGGGCAAACTGCACGGAAAGCACAGTGCTGTCAGAAGCATCCATATGGACTATATCCTGATATGAAACTGCAGTTGCCGCGATTTTCTCAAAGCCTCCCATGGGCAGGGCAGTAAAAAGAATATTTACTGCAAGCAGCAAAGCGAGAGAGAGCGAGAGCAGTCTGCGGCCGCCTTTGTTTTTGATAACCTCACTGAATTTACGTGTGTTTTTCACAATAACCATCCTCACCGGCACAGAAATAAAAAAGGTGCGCCTATACATAATATATTATAAAATCTCAAAGGGAAGATTTCAATAACAAATGCACCAAAATTTCCGCCATATAAATGTATAAGATGACATGAAAAAGGGAGACCCCGTCATAGGTCTCCCCTGATATGCGATTGCAGAAATTATCTGAAGAATGTAAGGTTGTAAATATCGTTGGAGCTGTACATTTCCTCCATCATCTGCTGGGACTCGGAGAATATCTCGGCGAGCAGCTCGCGGCCTGCGGGAGTGAATACGAGAAATGCGATATATGCAGCCCAGAAAATAGTCATGAGAATACAGGCGGTAAGACCGATTTTTGCGGTGACGTCATGCTTGTTGCGGCGCAGAGCGCTTGCACCAAGGAAAATACCGACGATGGAAGCAATGCCGTAGGTGCAGTAGCCTGCAAAGGAAAGAATGATGGAGACTATGCCCTTGGGGCTTCTGGTGCTGACGGCAGGAGATGCCTGCTCATAGCCGGGAGCCCAGCCTGTGGGGGGATTGGGGTCGGGAGCTGCCTCGACAGTGGGCTCTGCTGCCTCGACAGTGGGCTCTGCTGCTTCGACAGTGGGCTCTGTTGCTTCGACAGCAGGCTCCTCAGTCTTTTCGGGAGCTTCTTCGTAATTGTTGAAATTCTTATACTCTTCTGCCATTATTAATCATCCTCCGTAAGTTGTTTAACTGACCTGATGCTATTTTATCATCATAGCCAATGAAAATCAATAGTGTGTCTGCTGTTCAAGAGAGCCTGTCCACTCACCCCAGACAGGGGGCATGATGCATTCCTTTGCAAAACTGAGAGAGGAAAAATCAAAGCTTTTTTCGGACTCATCGGGTCTGAGCCGTCTTGCCACCAGTACAGTGCGGAAATCGTTGTATTCATAGGAGCATGTGGACATGGTGATAATGCTGTCAGCGGCGTTTACATCGACGATGTCAAAGGTGTCGTAAACGGAACGAGCACGTATATCTGCTATGTACTGAGCAAAATCCTCGTCGGAAGCAAAGCTGCTCTTCATGAAATTGAATGTGGGCATACCGTTTTCGCCGCCGTAGGCATCTATCTTCATCATGGCGAATATGACCCATTCATTTTCCTCGTAAAGAGAATCAAAGCGGACTATGGGATTGGACTTGAGAAATTCAATATCGTCATATTTTGTAAGATTTGCAAACATAACGCCGCTCTTCATGTGGTGACCGTGGATAACTACATTGCGTGAAATCTCATCACGGGTAAAATCAACGAGAAAATCGAGGTAAATTGCACCGTTCTTGCTTTCCTCGCATTTGTAATCGTGAGTCAGGAAGTAATTGTTGTCGTCGCACTGGACTACAGGGTAGTCGATTATGGTGCCGGGAACGGTTATCCAGCCGACCATGTAAGGATACTGGGAGAGAAGGGTTGAGTATGAAAGAAGGACTCCGTTTTCGTCACGCAGAGGCTCCTTTTCCTCGCTTGTATCCGAAGAGGAGAGAGTCACTGCATCTGCCTCGGATACTATGGTCTGCCTGCCGACATTCTGAGAACAGGCACACATAATCAGCAAAATAAGCACCAGAACAGGTATAAGCTTTTTCATTTACTCACCGCCTTTCAAAGGATATCGGAGTACATTTTTTCTGAAATGGAATCGCATATTTCGTAAATGCCGTTATCCGCTCTTTCGGCATCGGCACCGGTTGCGATAAATACCAGTCCGTCTCCTGTTTCGCTGTCGTAGCTTGCAATTGCGACAGTTCCGTATGCCTTGCCCGTGTGGTAGTAAAGGTTTCTGCCGTAAAGCTCAGCCTTTCTCAGTATCAGTCCCTGAGAAAAGGTCGAGCCGTATTCCTTTGCAGAGAAATATTCCTTTTCCATCTCCGCAACGGCAGAGGAGGGGATAACGGAAATGCCGTTATATGAGCCGTTGTTTATAAGCATGAGTATGAGCTTTGCGTAATCGTCAGAGCTGATGCACAACCCACCTGCAAAGAATCGGCTGTTATTGCCGGGAATATCGCTGTAGGAGACAACAGTATTCTCCTCCGTAATAGCGGGTGTTCCTTCCGAATCATAGAGAACCGCATAGGACGAGCCAAGGGAAAATACGGGGGTGCCGTAGCAGGCATCTATGGAGAGAGGCCTGAATATGGTGGAACTGACATAGTCCTGCATTGTTCGGCCGCAGGCAAGCTCAAGAGCGGAGCCGCCGAGACCTACGGCGAAGTTGTTGTAGCGGAAGCTTTTACCGGGATTTTCTTCCGTTTCACAAAGCTTAGAACTGCCGATAAGCACAGAAAGCTCACGGTAATCGGGATATTCCACAAGCTCCTTTACGGAAGAGGTGTGGGTCATAATGGTGCGAAGGGTAATATCGCTGTCGGGGTATGCAGGATTGAAAACATCCTCGCCGCCTATGTATTTTCCGATATTGGCGTCGATATCAACAATGCCCTCGTTCTGCATTTTCATAGCGGCAATGGCAAAAAGCACCTTTGAAAGTGATGCAGCACGTATTTTGGTGTCGGCGGTCATTTCTATACCCGACTCAAGGTTTGCATAGCCGTAAGCATAGGAGCCGACAATTCTGCCGTTGTCAATTACCGTCAGCTGTGCACCGATGGGAGCGTACTTTTCTGCCATGATGTAAAATTCAAATTCCGAGCGGTGAGAGCTGAGGGCAGAAGTATCAGCACTTATATAGCCATCTTTCTTTTCCGGGCGGAAATAGAGAGTGTCTGTAAAAGATACAGCAGAAACGGACAGAATATCAGAAGATGAAAGGAGTTCGGCGGTACTGCTTTCGTAGGAAGGAGCAACACGCAGCTTTGCACTGTCCGAAGGGCGAAGCCACAGCTTATCTGACAGCATAAGGTCAGAACCGGAAGCGGTTTTTGTAACCCTCAGAGCACTGCCGGAGTTAAAATATCCGTCGTGGCAGGCATAGATATCTTCGTCTTTGGAAGTGTACTTTCCATGGTAAGGGGAGAGTATGCCGTAATAGGGGGAGCCTGCATCGATAATGAGGATATGGGTCGCCATGTCCTTTTCCGAAAGCTCGACGGTGGTTACGACCTCCGGCACATCTGTGTCTGTGGGACTTGCAAAGTCGGAGGCCAAGCGGT
>JAZSNZ010000137.1:0-2490 GCA_045536645.1 Acutalibacteraceae bacterium | reverse complement strand
GCGGCATAGGAAGGAGTACAGCAGAGAATTGTTGCACTCAGGTCTTTTATAAACATTATCTGACGCTCGGTATTACCTGAAGAAGTGGGTATTGTAAGACAGCCAACCTTATGAGAGCCGCCGTTGAGACCGGGACCGCCTGTGAACAGTCCGTAGCCGTAGGATACCTGGCAGACATCCTCATCTGTTCCGCCTGCTGCCATGATAGCACGTGCGCAGCAGTCTTCCCACAGGTCGATATCGTGCTGGGTATAGAAGGCAACAACACGCTTTCCGGTGGTGCCGGATGTGGACTGAATACGGACGCAGTCCTTGAGGGGCTTGCCCATCAGACCGTAGGGATAAGCCATGCGAAGGTCGTCCTTGGTTATGAACGGCAGCTTGTGGAGATCATCGCTTGAGCGGATATCATCGGGAGTGATACCCTTTTCTTCCATTTTCTTGCGGTAATAGGGCACGTTTTCCCATACATGCTTTACCTGCGCGACAAGACGCTCGTCCTGCCATGCCTTGATCTGTTCCCGAGATGCACACTCGATTTCGGGCTGATAATAACGTTCCATTTTATTCGGACTCCCTTCTGAATTGCAAAAAGCTGAAATGTGAAAAATCCACATAGTTAATAATTGTTATTTGAATTATAATATTGGATAAAAGGGATTGCAACATCAATTTTTGCATATTATAATAAGAAAAACTTATAATGTGTCGGGAGAAAGCTTAACATGAACCTCAACCAGCTGAAATATTTCGTATCCGTTGCAGAAAACGGCAGCTTTACAAAGGCCGCACTGCAGCACTATATTTCTCAGACTGCAATAACACAGCAGATCAGCGCACTTGAAAAAACTGTCGGTGCAAGGCTTGTCAGCAGAAACAGCAGGCCTGTATCGCTGACCCCTGCAGGAAAGGTGTTCCTCAAGGAAGCACGCGCCATTCTCGAACGACTGGACGCTGCCCTGTGGCGTACAAGAGAAGCCACCACCGGACTTGTTGGTACTCTCCGAGTGGGCTACACAAAGGGATATGAGAACAGCAACTTAGCTCATCATCTGCGCGATTTTCACAGGGAGTACCCCAATGTGCTCTTTACCTGTTTTCGTTGTGATACGGATACTCTTGCTGCAGGTCTGCTGGGCGGCGACTACGACATAATATTTACATGGGACAGTACCAATATCCGCCGCGAGGAGAGCCTAAAGCTTAGAGTCATTGAGCACGTTCCCCTTCATGTCGCTCTTTATGCCGATCACCCTCTCGCCCGAAGAAAAGAGCTTACCCGAAAGGACCTCAGGCAGGAACATATTCTGTTCATGTCCCCCTCAGGCACAGGCGATTCCTTCGGCGACGATCAGTACATACAGCTTTATCAGCGTGCAGGCTATCAGCCCGATATACTTATCCGCTCAAGCGATATGGAAAGCATACTGATGATGGTTGCAGGCGAGGAAGGAATTTCCATCGTCCCCGAATACTGCAAATCATGGGCAGTAGGTCTTGACAATGTTGTATATGTACCCCTGTGCGGAGAAGGAGAAACTGAAGAAATACTGGTCGTCTGGCGAAAGGACGACGATAATCCTGCATTGCATCATTTTATGGAAAGACTTGAGCTGTGATATACGCATACAAAAAACGGCCGTCCGACGGGCGACCGTTTTTTTATCAGTTCTGTCTGTCCTTCATGGGGATATATTCCCTGCGGTCTGCGATATTCATGTATGCAGGGCGGATTATCTTGCCGACGTTTATATTTTCTTCTATCAGATGTGCGCTCCAGCCTGCGATTCTGGCTATTGCAAAGATAGGTGTATAAAGCTCAAGCGGGAGATTAAGCATTTTGTAAACAAAGCCGCTGTAGAAGTCGATGTTTGCGCTGACGCCCTTGTAGGTCTTTCTCCTCTTGCCTATTATCTCAGGTGCCAGACGCTCGACAGTTGAATACATTTTATATTCCTTCTCAAAGCCCTTTTCCTCAGAAAGGCTCTTTACAAAGCCTCTGAAAACACCTGCTCTCGGGTCAGAGAGCGAATAGATGGCATGACCCATACCGTAGATAAGGCCGGAATTATCAAAGGCCTTCTTATCGAGCACATTCTCAAGATACTGGGTTATCTGCTCTTCGTCAGTCCAGTCATCAAGGGTGTTCATCATGTCGTCGAACATCTGCACTACCTTGATATTTGCACCGCCGTGTCTCGGTCCCTTGAGAGAGCCCAGTGCACCTGCAATGACAGAGTATGTATCTGTACCCGAGGAAGCTACGACGTGAGTGGTGAAGGTAGAATTGTTACCGCCGCCGTGCTCTGCGTGAAGAACAAGGGCGAGGTCGAGTATTCTTGCCCCAAGCCCTGTGTAGCTGCAGACAGGCCTGAGCATATAGAGGATATTTTCTGCTGTTGACAGCTCAGATCTCGGAGTGTGGATAAACAGGCTGCCGTTATTGTGATAATGCTCGTATGCCTGATAGCCATATACCGAAAGCAGCGG
>JAZSNZ010000166.1:0-7744 GCA_045536645.1 Acutalibacteraceae bacterium | reverse complement strand
TCGGTGCTGCTGACCTTATCCCAGTCGATGACTGCAGGATAGCCGCAGATAACGCCCTCACGCTCGAGCTTTGCTATGCGCTTTGCAACGTCCTCTGCTGTGGTATCGAGCATAGTGGCAAGCTGTTCGTTGGTAAGTCTTGCGTTTTCGCTGAGAATGTTAAGCAGTTTATCCATAGTAATGTTCCTTTCTTTGGTGGAATAGTTTATACATGTCAGTTTTTCTTTATTTTATCCCAATATGCCTTTGCCGCCTGTTCGTTCTTGTTTGCGCCGTAGGCATAGTATTTTCTGTTTTTGATTATATCGGGCAGGTATTGCTGGGCTACCCATGAGTTTTCAAATGCATGTGGGTACTGATAGCCGATACCGTGTCCTAATTTTGCCGAGCCTGCGTAATGGGAATCCTGCAGATTTGACGGTATCTCGCCCATATTGCCGTCTCTTATATCTGCAATCGCAGCGTCAACAGCACAGATAGCGGAATTTGACTTGGGGCTTGTGGCCACCAGTATTACCGCATTGGCAAGGGGTATCCGTGCTTCGGGCATGCCCACCATCAGCGCTGCGTCTATGCAGGATTTGACGATGGGGATTATCTGCGGATAGGCAAGCCCTACGTCCTCGCAGGCTGTTACCATAAGGCGGCGGCAGGCAGACTGCATATCGTCAGCCTCCAGAAGCCTTGCAAGGTAATGGATAGCAGCGTCGGGGTCAGAGCCTCTCAGGGATTTCTGAAAGGCAGAGAGGATATCGTAATGGGCGTCTCCCTCTCTGTCGTATCGCATAGCGCTCTTCTGAGAAAGCTGCTTTGCTCTCTGGAGGGTTACTCTCCGAATGCCGTCTGTACCCAGAGCACTGCTCATAACGCAAAGCTCGACGGCATTTATGGATTTTCTCACATCTCCGCCGCAGGAGGATGCTATCTGCTCGATTACTCCGTCCTCTATTTCTATTGTCTCATTGCGTTCAGCTCTGAGAAAATCAAGAGCACGCTGCACCGCAGGGATTAGGTCCTCTGCGGTGACAGGCTTGAATTCAAAGACAGTGCTTCGGCTGAGTATTGCTCCGTACACGTAAAAATACGGATTCTCAGTGGTGGATGCGATAAGAGTTATCTTACCGTTCTCAATGTATTCAAGTAAGGTCTGCTGCTGTTTTTTGTTGAAATACTGTATTTCATCAAGGTACAGCAGCACTCCGTTGGGAGTTATAAGTGTATCAAGCTCGTCAAATACTGCCTTGATGTCCTTTGTCGAGGCAGTTGTGCCGTTGAGCTTATGCAGTCTGCGGTTTGTCTTTTCCGCAATTATCGATGCAAGAGTGGTTTTTCCGATGCCGGGGGGGCCGTAAAAAACCATGTTTGGAATCTCTCCGCTTTCGATTATGGCACGGAGAACTCCATTCTCGCCCAGCAGATGACGCTGACCGACAACGTCGTCAACGGTCTTTGGTCTGAGCCTGTCAGCAAGAGGTGCTGCCATTACGAGTTCCTCCCCATAACGCGGTCGATGCCGCGCTGTATGGCGATATCCCAGAAGCTCCAGTCGTGGCCTGCACCTGCCTGCTCAAAGGTGTAATCAACTCTGTTCTGGTCGAACACGTCCTTTAAGCGCAGATTCTGATCGAAGTAAGGATCGTTCTTTCCGCAGGCGATATAGAACTTCGGACAGATATTTACAAAGTTGCGGTTGTCCGCAACAAGGCGGTAAATATCGAGGCTCTTGGGAACGGACAGCTTTTCGCCCAGGATACCTCTCCACAGAGGCTCGTCACCCTTCTGACAGTCCGAGAGTATCTGCTGCTCGATATCGCACATAGCACCTATCGCTATGCAGCCTGCAAAGCGCTCACTTCGCATAAGAGCACAGCGAAGTGCACCGTATGCACCCATGGACACGCCGCCGATAAAGGTATCCTCTCTTCTGAAGGAAAGGCGGAACATACTGTTCATCAGCTTTGGCAGCTCGTCCGACACAAAATTGAAATAATTCTTGCCGTTTGCCATGTTGATGTAATTGCTCAGTCCTGCATCGGGCATGACAACTGCCAGTCCGCGAGCCAGAGCATAGCGTTCTATATTGCTTCTGTAAAGCCATGTGTGTGCGTCGTCTGTCTTGCCGTGGAACAGATAGAGGGTGGGGAAGCCGCCCTCAGGTGCCTTTTTCTGATCGTGGGGCAATATAGCGGTGAAGGACACGTGCCTGCCGAGCTCTGCCGACAGTACGCTGCCGCTGATTACTGACATAAAATCACACTCCGTAGGTTAGATGATTACTGATAAAGGGGATACTTCTCAAGCAGTGCGGTGACCTTTGCGCGGATCTCGTCTGCCTTGTTGTCAAAGTCACGGATTGCCATGGTGATGCAGTCTGCGATGACCTCCATATCTTCTTCCTTAAGACCTCTGGTGGTGACTGCAGGAGTACCGATTCTGATACCGCTGGTGATGAACGGGCTGAGCGGCTCGTTGGGGATTGCGTTCTTGTTTACGGTGATGTAAACCTCGTCAAGGTTGTGCTCGAGCTGCTTACCGGTGATGCCCTCTTCGCGAAGGTCGAGGAGGATGAGGTGGTTGTCGGTGCCGCCGGATACCATCTTGACGCCGTTCTTCTCAAATGCCTTTGCCATTGCTGCTGCGTTCTTTACGATCTGCTCGCCGTATGCTTTGAACTCGCTCTTGAGTGCTTCGCCCAGGCAGACAGCCTTTGCTGCGATGATGTGCATGAGGGGACCGCCCTGAGTGCCGGGGAACATTGCCTTATCGATTGCCTTTGCATACTCCTCACGACAGAGGATCATACCGCCTCTGGGTCCGCGAAGGGTCTTATGGGTGGTGGTGGTTACGATGTCAGCATAGGGTACGGGATTCTGATGTACACCTGCTGCTACAAGACCTGCGATGTGAGCCATGTCTACCATGAACAGTGCGTTGTACTTCTTTGCGATTGCGGAGATGCGCTCGAAATCGATAGCTCTGGGATATGCAGATGCACCTGCTACGATGAGCTTGGGGTTATGCTCTGCTGCCAGCTTCTCGAGCTGATCGTAATCGATGGTGCCTGTCTCGGCGTCAACGCCGTAGGGTACGAAGTTATAATACTTACCGGACATATTTACAGGTGAGCCGTGGGTAAGGTGTCCGCCCTCTGCAAGGCTCATGCCGAGTACTGTGTCACCGGGCTGAAGAAGTGCGAAGTATACGCCGAGGTTAGCCTGTGCGCCGGAGAGAGGCTGAACGTTTGCATGCTCTGCGCCGAAAAGCTCACATGCTCTCTTTCTTGCGATCTCCTCAACGATGTCAACACACTGGCAGCCGCCGTAGTAGCGCTTGCCGGGATAGCCCTCTGCATACTTGTTGGTCAGAACGCTGCCCATTGCTGCCATGACAGCAGGGGTAACGATGTTCACAGAAGCGATGAGCTCGAGATTTCTTCTCTGTCGTGCAAGCTCCTGCTGCATTCCCTCTGCTACCTCTGCATCATATGCGGAGATAAAGCCGATAGAGTCGATCATGTCCTTGTACATTTTTTACCAGTCCCTTTCATGCAGTTTTATGTTTTTGCAAATTATACGTATTATATCATAGATATGGTCACAATTCAATAAACAAACCACTGAATGTATGTATCTGTGCCTGTCTGTTTTTATCCTTTTTTTACGAAAGCATAACCTGTTTTGCCGCTGTCATGTATGAATTGTGGACCGCTGTCGCAGTAACACACAGCACTCTTTTTGCCCCTGCCGCTTTCAATGCTCTTGCACACTCGCTGAGAGTACTGCCTGTGGTGGTGACATCATCGCAGAGCAGTACGGTCATTCCCTGCACCGTCTCAGGTCTGCTGACCTTGTATGCACCGCTGACATTTGTTTTTCTGTCTGTCCTGTTGAGTGTGTGCTGTTTCTGTATTGCCTTTGGCTTGGTCAGAAGGTTGGAGGAATATCTCAGCCCCAGAGTTTTTGCAACGCTTCTGCCGAGAAGTGCGGCGTGGTTATACCCTCTCTCCTGCAGGTCGGATGCGTGCATGGGCACACCTGTTACAACATCGATATCAAAGCGCTTGAATTCCTGACTGACTATCAGCGCCATTCTGCGTCCGAAAAAGTCTGCGGTTTCGGTGGAGTTTTTGTATTTAAGACGCTTTACACCTGTCCTTGCAGACCTTGTATACACAAAGGGCGACACGCAGCGGTCAAAATGGAATTCCTCATATTCACAGATGCACTGGAACATCTCTCTGCCGCAGACACGGCATATTGGTGTTCGTACGGTTACAAGAGTATCCGAACAGTTTCCGCATATTCTCTCGTTGGCAGCGATTATCTTACCGCACAGCGGACATTTTCTCGGCAGCACTGCCTGCATGAACGAGTTTTTTATATTATCCAATATTCCCATATATTCCCCTCCGTTATGAAAGATCGAATTCCTGCGTTATCTTCTTGTCCTCAAGGAACACACGCAGGGCTGTAAATCTTCCGCTTTCGCGAACGCTCTTTACCATCTGTTCAATAACATACCGCTCGCCCACAAGAATAAGTATCTTCTTCGCTCTTGTCACAGCGGTATAGAGAAGATTTCGGTAGTAAAGCTGCTTCGGGCCCGGCATGACAGGCAGAATGACAGCCTCGAACTCGCTGCCCTGACTTTTGTGCACCGTCATTGCGTAGGCGTGTTCTATGTCCTGCGCTGCTTCGAGATTGTAGGTGGCGATTTTGTCGTCAAAGCGGATTCGTATGTATTCGTCGGCTCGGTTTATCTCCTCTATCATTCCCACGTCACCGTTGAATACTCCCTTGCCTTCGCTGGCGTCGGGTCTGTACCACTCAACATCGTAATTGTTTTTTACCTGCATCACCTTGTCGCCCTCGCGGTAGGTGATGGAGTTTATCTTTATTTCCCTGCGCTTTTCGTGCTTTGGGTTGAATCGCTCGTGGAGACAGCGGTTGAGTTCATGCACTCCGCAGACTCCCTTCTTGCCCGGGCAGAGAACTTGAATTTCTTTCAGCGGGTCAAAACCGTAGGCTGAGGGCAGACGGCGATAGCAGAGGTCTACGACTGTTGCGTTGACTGCATTTTCGTTACCCGATTCGATAAAGAAAAAGTCGCTGTCTTTCAGACCCAGTTCAGGCATTTCGCCATGGACTATTTTATGGGCAGAACGCACTATGGCGCTCTCCTGCGCCTGGCGGAAAACCTCCGTAAGCTTTGCTACAGGCAGGCAGCCCGATTCGATAAGGTCTGCCATTACACTGCCTGCTCCCACACTTGGCAGCTGGTCGCTGTCACCGACTAAGATAAGGCGACATTTGATGTTAAGCGCTCTGAGCAGGCTTTCAAAAAGCTGAACGTCAAGCATTGAGACCTCGTCCACCACAAGTGCATCGCAGTCAAGAAGGTTTTTATCGTTGCGCTTGAATACGGGACGGTCGTTTTCGCTCCATTCAACCTCAAGCAGGCGGTGGATGGTCTTTGCCTCCCTGCCCGTTATCTCCGTTATTCTCTTTGCAGCTCTGCCTGTGGGTGCGGCGATGGACACTATCTGACCTGAAGCTTCGAGGGTCTCGATTATGGCATTGAGAACGGTGGTCTTGCCTGTTCCCGGACCTCCTGTGAGAACAAGGGCGCCGCGTTCCATAGCGGCATCTATTGCCGCTTTCTGCTGTTTATTGTAGGTCATGCCCGAAAGCGCTTCGCAGAGAGCTACCTGCTGCTGATAACCCCTGATAGGTGGCGGCGGATACTTTGACAGATGCATTAAGTGAGACGCACAATATATCTCCGCTGCGTACATATCGGGCAGGAAGATAAATCGGCGGTCGTCAAGAGTATCGGAGGCAAGCTCACGCTCCTCCACTGCCGTTTCTATCTTTTCTTCCACCAGCTCCTGCTCCACTCCTAAGAGCTTTGCCGCCACAGGACAGAGCCTGTCATAGGGCAGGCAGGTGTGTCCGTTGTAGGTGTTGTGAAGAAGCACGTAGTTGACGCCTGCCAGAATACGGAACTCGTCCGTCTGTGGAAAGTCCATCTGACGTGCCATGTAGTCAACTCTGGGGAAGTCTATGCCGAGGTCGGAGGAGCAGAGAAGATACGGTGTTGCCTTTATAAGGTCAAGGGAGGATGCTCCCCATTTCTTCCATACGGCGATGGCTTCCGTTGGCATAAGTCCCATTCGAGTCAGCTCCAGCATTGCTTCGCGAAGTCCTCGCTGAGAGGCAAAGGAGGTGCTTATATCATGGGCTTTGTTCTTGCTGATGCCTTTTATCTGTGCGAGCCTGTCGGGGTCGTTTTCTATTACATCAAGGGTTGCATCTCCGAATATTTCAACTATCTTTGAGGCAGTCACAGGCCCTATGCCCTTTACTGCACCTGAAGAAAGATAGCGGAGTATCGCCGAGGCTGTTGCAGGCAGATATCTCTCGCAGGTCTCTGCTCGAAACTGCTCGCCGTAGGTCGCATGGCTCTGCCATGTGCCTGCAAGGATAAGATGCTCACCTTCGAAAACCTCGGGCATTATGCCAACTACCGTGTAAAGATAACCGTTTGAGGAAAGCTCAAGGACGGTAAAGCAGGTGTCTTCCTTGCGCACTGTCACATTTTCAACTGTTCCCTCAAGCAATTCAAGCTCTCGCTCGTTATCCTGCCGCACCTGCACACCCTCCTTTGTTTTTTCGTATATCTGATTTATTATATCATTATTTTCCTGTGTTTGGTAGATAAAATATTAATTTTGGATGCAAAAACCGACCGCATTGCGGTCGGTTTTAAGTATCACTGATAATTAATCTCCTATCTTATGCCAAGGGAGCTCAGTTATGCCGTTTTCGAGCATCGCACTGCGGCTGAGCACAAGGTCGATCACGTTCTGTCCGCTCTCGCCAAAGCGAAGGGACGGCTTATAGTCATTTACAGCCGAGCCGCTCGAGGTAATATAACAGGGCACTGCGCTTATGCTGCAGCTCCCTACTTCTCCCGAGTCTGTGTCAAACACAGCTCTGAGTATTATCGTTTCAGGCTGATTTGCCATGGAATTGCCGCCGAAGGCAAAGTTTCCGAGGCTGTA
The DNA here is from genome assembly GCA_045536645.1 of Acutalibacteraceae bacterium. GTDB lineage: Bacteria > Bacillota > Clostridia > Oscillospirales > Acutalibacteraceae > JAISGQ01. The sequence continues at coordinate 681 of JAZSNZ010000166.1, read as the reverse complement.
GGCAATGTACACGCCCTTGTATTTTTCTATGCCCTGAAGTATATGGGGGTGATGACCGACTATAAGGTCAGCTCCTGCGTCAACCAGATCGTGAGCTGTTTCTATCTGCCAGCTTGAAGGCTTTACCGCCCGTTCTGTACCCCAGTGAAGATTTACTATGACTATGGTTCCGGGGGATTCGTATCGCTCTATCTGCTTTTTAAGCACCGCAAATTTCGACTGATTCTTTATGTCCAAGCTGCTGGTCGACAGCATGACCACCGATATTGTTCCGCTGTCTGTTCTGAGACTTCGCACATACGGCTCACTCGCCCAGAAAAGTCCTACTTTTTCGCTTTCAAGCGCCTTTACGGTATCCTCAAAGCCTTTTTCAAGATAATCGAGAGTGTGGTTGTTTGCAAGGTTTGCAGTCTCCACAGAAGATGACGACAGTATTTTTGCATACTCATTTTTTCCCCGGAAGTAAAACTGCTTCTCTGCGTGCTGTGTGGAATCCGTGAGAACTCCTTCGAAATTCACGGCGGTAATATCGTCAGCTGAGAAAACGCCTCTGACATTGTCGAAGGGATATGTAAGGCTTCCCGATTTTTCATAGAGTGACACAAAGCCGCCTGTTCGCTCCTGCTCATTGAAATATGCAAAGGTGCAGTCGCCTGTAAATGAAAACACCATGGTGTTTTC
>JAZSNZ010000056.1:0-2052 GCA_045536645.1 Acutalibacteraceae bacterium | reverse complement strand
ACATATACCGCAGGCTCTGCCTTGACGATAAAGAAGCCTATCAGTGCACCGATGGGTACAAGAATGTATTTATAGGAGCCGCCCAGCACATTTCCAAGATAGCTGCCTGCAGGCATGAAACCTACGTTTGCACCTGTAAGGAAGAGCACCAGCCCAACATAAGTATATACAAGACCTATGATTATTTTTTTGAGTGTTCTTCCGCGAAGCTTCAGAGAAACTATCTGGAACATTCCGAAAAATACCACTATGGGCAGCAGGGATATTGCGATCTCCATCATGTAGGCAGGCAGTTCGTCAGAGAACATTTTTCTCAGTTCTACAGAGTCCGCTACATCATGCACCACTGTCGGATCCACTGCTCCTCCATCGGGCATAAACACCATGCCGAGAATAAGCACTGCAATGATAGGACCTACAGAACAAAGAGCCACCAGACCAAAGCTGTCATCTGCTGCGTTCTTATCGTCACGGATCGCACAGACGCCTATGCCAAGTGCCATAATAAAGGGCACTGTCATCGGGCCTGTTGTTACGCCGCCCGAATCAAAAGCTATTGCACGGAATTCATTCGGTACAAAGAACACCAGTCCGAATGCTATTATGTACATTACAACAAGCATCGGTGCCAGCGGAATTCTCAGGAGCATACGCAATATTGCTACCACAAGGAATATTCCCACGCCAACGGCAACAGCCAGAATGATAACTGAGTTCGGTATGGACGGTACAAGTTGCGCGAGTACCTGCAGATCAGGCTCTGATATCGTAATTATCAATCCAAGCACAAATGCAAGGAAAATGATAAGTGCAAGATTGCGGCTCTGGGTCATTTTTGCTCCAACCTTCTCGCCCATTGGAGTCATTGCCATTTCCGCACCAAGGGTAAAGAACATCATACCTATCACAACAAGCGCTGCACCCATCAGAAAACTCATTATTACCCCTGCGGGCATTGGCGCTATGGTAAAGCTCAGAATAAGGAGGATCGCCACCACGGGCATTACTGCCACAAAGGCCTCCCTGAACTTCATATTAAGTTTCTGATTCCAGCGTGCCAAGTCATCACCTCTATGTAAAAAGTCATATTTATTTTATTATACATCATTTCGGATCTGATTTTAACCCCTGCCATAAAATTTTATGTTCTTATATTATTCTGAAAGCATAAAAATGCCGTCAGGTTTCCCCCAACGGCATCTGACTATTCATGCTGATCGATTTTACGCTTTCTTAAAATTCATCTGCATCTATACCATACTCGGATAAGCCTTGTATGATCTCGCCTCGATTATAATGAAGTGTCATGGATTCTTCGCCATCATCCTCTTCGCACTCCATTACAGCCTCAATTTCACACTCGTATTTTTCTGAATATCCCTGAAAATATTCATAGGAAAAGAACTGTCCTGTTTTGGATGAAAATTCGAAGGTAATAGTGTATTTTTCCTCTGTGCCGCTTTCGCTTGTCAGGTATTTATCATAATAATCCTCTAAATTATTGAACATCTGCAAGACCTGTTCTTTTGCGCCTTTTGCAGTAACATTGCCTATCATAAGGGTTGCCATGTTTTTTCTCCTTTTGATTGCTGTTTTGGTGATTATAGCATCTGCTGCGGAAATTATCAACGACACAAAGCACACTATCATGTTTAATCTGATATAACAGGACGGTGTTTCAAATTCATTGGGGGATCATAGCAGGGCGACTGCAGCGGCTTTTCCGCGACAGTTCATAGAAAAATCCCCGAAGCTCCAGTGAGCTTCGGGGATTGAAAAACCAAAACAGAAAACTATCTCTTGGAGAACTGGGGAGCGCGACGTGCAGCCTTGAGGCCGTACTTCTTTCTTTCCTTCATTCTCGGGTCACGAGTCAGGAAGCCTGCCTTCTTAAGAGCGGGACGGAGCTTCTCGGAATCGAACTGGAGAAGTGCACGGGAGATACCGTGACGGATTGCGCCTGCCTGACCGGTTACACCGCCGCCGCCAACGTTGCAGACGATGTCAAACTTCTCTGCGGTGTTGGTGAGTGCGAGGGGCTGACGAACGATG
>JAZSNZ010000317.1:0-6292 GCA_045536645.1 Acutalibacteraceae bacterium | reverse complement strand
CTTCTCGATCTTTCTCTTGAGGTCGAAAAAAGCCTGTCAGAACGATTTGCCGAAATCGACAGAACCACAGAATACAATCAGCAGAAGGTGCTTTCTGCATTTATCGAGAACAACGTGACCGAGAGTATGTTTGCCGCCTCCACAGGCTACGGCTACGGCGACAGAGGCCGAGATGTGCTCGACAGAGTTGTTGCAGACACCTTCGGCACTGAAGATGCTCTCATCAGACATAATTTTGTAAGCGGCACTCATGCTCTGACTGTCGCTCTCTTTGGTTTGCTCAGACCCAATGACACCATGCTGTGTGTTACAGGAATTCCTTATGATACTCTTCAGGGCGTTATCGGCATTCGCCCCTCAAATGGCTCACTGGCTGAGTTCGGCATAAACTACAGGCAGATAGACCTTATTGACGGCAATGTTGATCTCGACGCCATTCCTGCCGCTGTTACTCCCGATGTTAAGATGGTATATATTCAGCGCTCCAGGGGATATACTCTTCGTCCCTCTCTTTCGGTTGCCCAGATAGAGGAAATCGGAAAGATTGCAAAGAGTGTCCGTGAGGATGTGCTGGTTGTCGTTGACAATTGCTACGGCGAGTTTGTGGAATGCAGCGAGCCGCTAAACAATGTTGACATTATCGTCGGCTCTCTTATTAAGAATCCCGGCGGCGGAATTGCTCCAACAGGCGGTTATATCGCAGGTAAGGAAAAGTATGTTGAGATGTGCTCCTATCGCCTGACCACTCCCGGCACAGGCAAGGAGGTTGGCTGCACCCTCGGCAACAACAGAGCTCTGTTTATGGGCTTCTTCAATGCGCCCCATGTAACGGGCGAAGCTCTTAAGACCGCTGTTTTCTGTGCAGGCCTTTTTGAAAAGCTGGGTTATGTCTGCTCCCCTTCTTCCCTTGAATCAAGACATGATATCATTCAGTCTGTAATCATGGGCTCAGCTGAGCCTCTTATCGCTTTCTGCCGCGGCATTCAGAGCGGCTCTCCCGTTGACGCCAATGCCGCTCCCGAACCCTGGGATATGCCCGGCTATGACAGTCAGGTAATCATGGCCGCAGGTGCTTTTACTCTTGGTGCTTCCATTGAGCTTTCTGCCGACGCTCCGCTGCGTGAGCCCTTCGCTGTATGGATGCAGGGCGGACTTAATTACCATTCTGCAAAGGTTGGTATCCTGCTGGCCGCACAGAAGGTGCTGGATCTGAAATAAGTTTAATACCGCTTCGGTTTTCCGAAGCGGTATCTGTATAATAAATAAAATTCTCTTGAGGAGGTACTGATATGGATTCTCTTGAGCTTTATATTCCCGAACTAAATGACCTGTGGTTCTATCAGAAGATGATGTCCGACCCTGATACTATGTCATATAATATTGGCTGGGATGTTTCCTACGATGGCTACCATCGCGATACAGGGTGTATTGATTTTCCGAAATCTCAGTGGGCTGACTGGTATAATCACTGGGTAGGGCATGAGCCAGAACGCTTCTACGCATATATAAAGCGTTCAAGTGATGGTGCATGGGTTGGCGACGTGAACTTTCATTACACTTCCGAAAAGGATTGGTGGGATATGGGAATTGTTATTTACGCCCCATATCGTGGAAAGGGTTATGCCACACCTGCTTTAAAGCTTATACTGGAACACGCTTTCCGCAAGTGCGGCATCAGCAGAATACATAACGATTTTGAGCTTGTACGAAACGAAATTCCCGCATGGAACTGTCATCAGAACGCAGGCTTTCGTGACATTGGCATAGCTGATGGTTTCAAACATATGATGATCACCAAAGAAGAATATATGGCAAATAAAATCTAAAAATATCGCTGTAATCACTGCGCAGGCCGATTACAGCGATATTTTTATCAGTATTCCGCTTCCGTCATGCCGAGGACAAGGATTCCGAGATTATCTCTGTATATTTCCTCAAACTGCGATAACGGCAGCGGACTTGTTCCCACTCCGCACTCGATGGTATAGCCGGGGCGGTTGAAATCCTGTATGAACCAGTCCTTATACCCTGCGTAGCCCGAGCTTTCGGGAGTAATCTCCAAAAGATATCCGCTCGCCCCGCTCATCAGCTCTCCTATCTCACGGGAACGGGGAGGTTCATAATCGGAAAACTTCCAGTATATTATCTCCCCTTGCGTATGGTAGGCAAGTATCAGTGCAGGGGACAGATTCTGGGTAAAATCAAATATCGCCTGCGCCTCGGGCTCGGTAAGAGGGGCATAGCCAACAAAATCTCTGGGGGCAGGAGAAATAAAACCCTGTGCGTATTTTATTTCTCTTGCCCTCTCCCAGCCTGCAGGGAACTGGAGATTTAAATCAACACCGTTGATATTTGCCTTCCACCCCTCGGGGAAGCGCACGTCAGGATAGCGCTGCGATATTGTGCGAGCCTGCGTATAATATCTGCCGCTGTTTAAGTATCCTGTAACAAGGTCAACTCCGTCGGGGTTGAGCATTGGCGTAATGTAGAGAGTTACTCTCGAATAAAGCTGTTGTGCAGGCACCGAAAAAATATTGCCGCCATTGACATACGCTCTGGCGTACTGCTCAATAAAACGCATGAGTACAGGGGTTGTTATCCATTCATTTGCATGAATGGAAGCACTGTAGTATACCCTCACAGGCCCGCTTCCTATTTTCAGTGTGTACAGCGGTCTGCCCATTACACTTCTGCCGATGCTTGAATTTCCTATAAAAGGATATCTTGCGATTATTCCCTCTACAGTATACCTTACAAGTTCCGATGTCCATCTGATTTCTGTTGGTATTACATCAAAGCCCAGCGGTATTGTAAGCCTTGTTCCGACACTCAGGGTCATAGGGTCGATGTCGGGATTTGCAGTAAGTATTGCATTCACCGCTGTATTATAACGCCTTGCTATTTTGTACAGTGTGTCTCCCTGTGTCACAGTATATGTAATATAGCCGCGAAGATAAGGCTCAAGTGCTGTCATTGTGACTGTTCCGACTACGCCATCTGCCGCAAATCCCCTGTCACGCTGAAAAGAAAGCACCGCATTTCTGGTCTGAACACCGAATATTCCGTCTATGCTGCCGCTGTAATAGCCTGCTCTTTGCAGCGCAAGCTGCAGAGCCTCAACCGCTGCGCCTCTGCTTCCTATTCTAAGTATCATTTTTCTCCTGCCTCCTTATGCTTTTACATCCATATTATGCATCTGTTGTTCGCCTTGTGTTTTCCCCATTGGTCGCTGTGTCAAATCATTGTTGACATAATCGGAGAATTTTTATCCTTTTGGCTAATCTTATTCTATTTTGGCGTTTCGTGTTGAACAGCTTTTGCACCTGTGCTATAATACACCCGTGAGTTTAGTCGGGCATCTCTCCACACAGATGCTCAGATGTCAAAAAACCTGATGCTGAAAGGAAGGATCATTTAATGGCCAAGGAAGTCAGTATGTTTGAGCACGGCCCAATAGGCATTATCGCGCTTAAAAGCTGTGCAGCACACGCAGAAGCCGTAAACACCTATCTCTGCAATCTTCGCGGAGAAAATCCCAAGGAGAAAAGCTATCTTATCGAGATCGATCAGCCCCGTTTCTCCAACGGCGAAGCAAAGGTAAAAATCAAGGAATCCGTTCGAGGCAAGGACATCTACATTCTCGCAGATATAGGCAACTACAGCTGCACCTACAAGATGTTCAACTACGAAAACCACATGAGTCCCGATGAGCACATGCAGGATATCAAGCGTGTACTCTCTGCTATGGGCGGTAAGGCTAACCGTGTAACCGTTGTTATGCCTCTTCTTTACGCTTCCCGTCAGCACAGACGTAAGGGCAGAGAGTCTCTCGACTGTGCAATGGCTCTGCAGGAGCTTGAGCAGCTCGGTGTATCCACCATCATCACCTTTGATGCTCATGACCCCAACATACAGAATGCTATCCCAAATGTTTCCTTTGAAAATATCTATCCCACATACAACATCCTCAAGGCTCTTCTCAAGAAGGAAGGCAATGTTTTCAACAAGGACAATCTTATCGTCATAAGCCCCGATACAGGCGCTATGGACAGAGCTATCTACTATGCAAACGTTCTTGAGCTTGATGTCGGCATGTTCTACAAGCGCCGCGACCATTCAAGGGTCGTTGACGGCAAGAACCCCATCGTTCAGCATGAGTACATCGGCCGTGACCTCAACGGCATGAGCGCTCTCATCGTTGACGATATGATCGCTTCCGGCGAGTCTGTTCTTGACATAATCGAAAATCTTCAGACAAGAAATGTTGACAAGATCTTCGTTGCTGCAACCTTCGGCTTCTTTACCGCAGGCGTTGAGAAGTTCAGAAAGTACTATGAGGAAGGCAAGCTGACCGGTGTTTACTGCACCAACGGCTCCTACATTCCCGACACGGTTCTCAACGAGCCCTGGTTCGAGTGTGCTGATATCTCCAAGTTCCTTGCAAAGCTCATGAACACTCTTAACCACGATGAGTCCATCTCTCCCCTGCTCAACGCAAACCACAGAATCCGCAAGCTTCTCGAAAACGATAAGAAGCAGAACAAGAACAACTGATAATTTATCCCCGAAGCATAGTCTTCGGGGATTTTTTTACATTTAGACTCTTGATATAAACCTCTGAGTACTATATTATAGTTACAATATGACATTCGGAGGTAAAAACAATGACTTCACTTAAAAACAAATGGGTTCTCGTTACAGGTGCTACAAGAGGCATCGGCAAGCTCTGCTCCCTTGAGCTTGCAAAGAGAGGCTGTAATCTGATCCTTCACTCCCGTACTCTTTCCTCAAGTGAGGCTGTCGCAGAAGAAGTAAAGGCTCTCGGCGTTGAGGCTATTGCTGTTGCCGCTGAGCTTTCCGATATGAACGCTGTCAAGGCAATGCTTGACACAATCGATGAGAGCGGCGTGACAGTTGATGCTGTTCTCAACAATGCAGGTCTCCAGATCGCTTACAGAGACAAGATATTTGATACCCCTGCACTCGATTACGAGATCAGCTTTGCTGTAAACACTACTGCACCTATGATGATCTGCTATCATTTCCTCCCCAAAATGAAGGAAAATGGCTTTGGCCGAATAGTCAACGTCACAAGCGGTATCGACAAGGATCCCTATCAGGGCGGATACTCTGCAAGCAAGGCTGCACTCGATAAGGTCACAAAGGATATAGGCACTGTATTTGAGGGTACTGATGTTATGATCAACCTCGGTGATCCCGGCTGGTGCTGCACCGACCTCGGCGGTCCCAACGCACCCAACGAGCCTATAAGCGCTGTCACAGGCATCCTTCTCGGTCTGTTCCTTGATGACAAAAAGTGCGGAAGAATATTCCACGCTCAGGACTACGCAGGTCTTACCATAGAAGAAGCTGCTGCACAGATATGACAAAACTCTTTATAGCTGTTCCTTGCTATAACGAAGAGGAAGTTCTGCCAATTACCGTAAAGGCTCTTTCCGAAAAGCTCAATGTGCTGATTTCGGAAAAACGGATATCGCCTGACAGCCGCATCGTGTTTACAGACGACGGCTCGAGGGACAGGACATGGGAGCTTATTTCTGAGTATGCTGAAAATAGTCCACTTGTCTGCGGGATAAAGCTTTCGAGAAACTACGGACATCAGAACGCACTTATGTGCGCTCTGATGTCCTTGCGTGAGCATGCCGATGCGGTCATTTCAATTGATGCGGATATGCAGGACGATATTGATGCCATTGATGAAATGCTGACGGAGTATGAGAACGGCTGTGATGTGGTGTTCGGTGTGCGTACCGCTCGAAAGATGGATTCCTTTTTCAAGCGCTTTTCTGCGCAGTGCTACTACCGACTGCTGAAATGCATGGGTGCTGACATCATATATAATCACGCCGATTTCAGGCTTATGAGCAGGCGTGCTCTTGATGCTCTGTCCGAGTACGAAGAGGTAAATCTCTTTCTGCGAGGCATAGTCCCTTCCATGGGCTTTAAGACAGCCTGCGTTCCCTATGAGCGTAACGCCCGTGCGGCAGGCGTTACAAAGTATCCGCTGAGAAAAATGCTGTCTCTTGCATGGGAAGGAATAACCTCCTTCAGCACAAAGCCCATCAGGCTTGTTACAAGGCTCGGTGCGTTCATGTTTCTTGTCAGCATAGCTATGCTTATTTATTTCTTTGTCCGTTATTTTACAGGGCACACCGTTACAGGCTGGGCAAGCCTTGCAGTGTCGCTCTGGGCAATCGGCGGCCTGCTTATGCTGGCTATAGGCATCATCGGTGAATATATAGGAAAAATCTATCTCGAAACCAAGCACCGT
>JAZSNZ010000313.1:0-6387 GCA_045536645.1 Acutalibacteraceae bacterium | reverse complement strand
CATTTGGTTTGTCTTCCTAAGACCGCTTGGCCTCCGACTTAGCACCGTTGGAGCCGACCAGTCCGTAAATGCACGAATCGGGTATTGTGCAGGAAAGCTCTGAGAGTGCTTCTGTTTTATCAAAACGTTTTGTAAGCTTTTCAGCTTTTATCATTCTTTATTCCCTCCGTTTCTGTTGTATCCGCGTTCCACAGCGTCAATTATTCTGTTCTTTTCAATGCCTGCCAGCGCACACTCTGCACTGATGTTTTCAATATCAGCAAGAAGAGAAAGCTTTGACTGAGCTATCTTATCCTTTGCCTGAGGCGATACAAAGCTCCCCTTACCGGGAACTACATATATCACCCCTCTGCGCTCAAGCTCCGCATAGGCTTTCTGAATGGTATTGGGATTTACCGAAAGCTCTATGGAAAGCGAGCGTACGGACTGCATGGGTTCGTCGGCTTTCAGCAGATCCATCATTACAAAGCGCTCTGCCTGAGCTACTATCTGCTCATACACAGGTACTCGCGACTGGTTGTCTATTGCATACATTGGCAGTCTCCTTTCTTGCGTCATCTAACTGTACTATTTGTGTTAGTACAGTTAGACTATACTCCATGAAAATGTATTTGTCAATAGGGAAAATAAAAAAGACGAAGTTTTTTGCCTCGTCTTGTAATACAAAAAGTAAACCCCAAAGGCGATTGCCTTTGGGGTCTGGCTGCGGAACTAGGATTTGAACCCAGACAAACAGAGTCAGAGTCTGCCGTGCTACCATTACACAATTCCGCAACGAACAAGACTTATTATATACATATTTTCTCTTTTGTCAAGGGTTTTTCAAAACTTTTTACAGCAATTTTTTTCTGAGCTCTTCAGCACTCATCGGAGAGAGATATGCAGGGGGAATATCGAAGACTGTCATACATCCGCTCTTACCTTCTTTGCTCATTCTGTAAATTGCACGGGCGTATGCGACAAGAGCACAGGCGGTAAACTCGGGATTGGAATCGAGCTTGAGACTGTATTCAATAACTGCATTGTTTTCATTGTCCCAGCCTGTCCTGCCGCTTCTTATGACCACGCCGCCGTGAGGAATTCCGCTATGGTTTGCGCGCAGTTCCTCCATGCTGATGAAATTGACGGTTGTATCGTAATCTGCAAAATAGTTGGGCATGGTCTTTATCTCGTTTTCAATACGGGCAAGATCAGCGCCTTCCTCTGCCACAACAAAGCACTCTCTTGTGTGCTTCTGGCGTGTGGTAAGCTCAGGCTGAGTGCCTCGTCTTACTTCCTCAACTGCCTCGGGAACAGGAACGGTGTACTGCCTTGCATCAAGCACGCCCTCGACTCTTCTGATGGCATCAGAGTGTCCCTGGCTCACGCCCTTGCCCCAGAAGGTGTAATCACTTCCCTCTGCAAGGATAGCGCCTGCATAAAGGCGATTGAGCGAGAACAGGCCCGGGTCCCAGCCTACAGAGATTATTGCAGCATTGCCGCCCTTCTTTGCTCGCTCATCAACGTTTGCAAAATGCTCGGGTATTCTTGCATGAGTATCAAAGCTGTCAACAACATTGAAAATTTCCGCCATTGCAGGAGTCTGCTCGGGCAGGTCGGTTGCACTTCCGCCACACATTATCATAACATCGATTTCGTCCTTCATGGATGCGGCATCCTCTGCTCTGCATACCTTGGCGTTATTCGTCAGTATCTTAACACTCTGCGGATCACGTCTTGTAAATACAGCCGCAACCTCCATATCAGGATTCTGCTTAACGGCACATTCAATAGCTCTGCCGATATTTCCGTAGCCGAATATTCCAATTCTGATACTCATTATTCATACCTCCAGTGTTTGCTTTCGTCATTGATTATACTTCTCAATTATGTTCATTGTCTATGCATTTTTTTGAAAAAATCTGCTTTGAATTGATGCTCTATTCAGTATAATCTGCTTTATTTTGCCAATGCTCAGAAACAAATCATATTTTTCGAGGTGACAATCATGCTGTGCCCCATACCTCAGCACTGCTCCAAACGGCTGCTTACTCTCTGGCGGCTGTACTGTGTTTTTATTCTGCTGTCCGTTTCTGCATTTGGAATTTTTGCTGCTGTTTTTTCAGATATTTTTATCCTTATCCCACTGGCTGTATCTGTGTCATCGATAACCGTTTATCAGCTTGTATATCTGCCGATTCTCTGGCGAAGCAGGACTTATACACGAAACAGAGGCATTCTCCGCATAGAGAAAGGCTATATTTTCAAGAAGACCACGATTGTGCCTCGTTCGCAGCTTCAGTTTATTTCAGTTCGCAGATTGCCTCTTGAGAGGCTGCTCGGGCTTTCTACGCTGATATTCCACACTACGGGAGGGAATATTCATCTGCCGGGCCTTGAACAGGACACCGCCGCCCTTCTTCGCGAAAACTTCAGCAGGGGGGTCGAAGGATGACAGAGATATGCAGGAATACGGTCTTCACTAAAGAAAGCCGCAGTTTTGAAAAGAACATCGGAAACAAGGTGCATTTTGTTTATGTGCTTTTAAAAATACGCAGTAAGGCTTTTCTGCTTCTGCTTACCCTTATTCCTCTGTTTTTTACAGAGGAGCTTACCTCTTCGGGTATGCTGATTTCCATTCTGATACAGCTGCTGACCCTTTCCGCTGTTCTTGTTCCTGCGCTTGCAGGCAGGCATCAGATTCGATGGAGCTTTGATGGCAGGAATATTTTCCTTTCTTCAGGTATTATTGCAAAAAGATATGTTTCAATATCAGTTTCAAAAATAAGATCTGTAACGATTATCAAAACACCTTTTCTGTCATTATTTCGTGCAGTACGCCTTGATATGCGCTGCTCGGACGGTAATAAAACTTCAGAGATTTCTCTGTATCTTTCTCCCGATCAGGCAAACAGACTGTGCACTGAGATTATGCGTCCTTCAAAGGCAGAGCGCACCCTGATCCCACGTGCCGCCCCCTTTCTGCTGATGGCTGCATCACAGGCAAACTTTGCAGCAGGGCTCTCGGCCGCGGCTGTCTTTCTTTTTTCTCTCAGCGGCAGTTCTGACAGACAACTGCCTGAGATAGTCTATGATAAGCTATCTGAAACATCAAAGCTCATACTTCCATATCTCCCTCCCGTTTTCGCCGCTGCGGCGGCATTGTTCCTGCTCGGCTGGATTATCAATTTTCTCAAGCTGTGCTTTTCTGATGCACGGCAGACAACTACAGTTTCGGGCAATTGCATAATCACCGTACGTGGGCTTATTTCCACACGTCTTACCTGCATAAAAAGAAACAGTATCTCCTCTTGCTTCATGAAGCAGACACTCCTCTCCACACTGTTCAGACAGTGCAGTATAGGCGCATCCTTTTACGGGCAGGACAGCAGTAATACAGTTTATCCGCTCTCTGCCTGGCATAAAGGCGATTATCATAATGCGTGCATATATCTTGCAGGATTTGAAAAGAAATCCGACATAACCGTACGTCCTGCGCCTGACGCTCATCATATACTGTGGCTGCCATACGCATCTTCAGCTGCTTTTATTCTCCTCCTGTGGTTTCGGCTGTTAATTACTCCCCCTGTGTGGTTTGATCTTTTTTCATGTATTGCAGCAGTCGCGTTTGTCATTCTTTTATGGAAGTGCTGTATCGGGATAGCAGGTGCAGGCAAAATAAAGCTTGAACTTTCAGGACAGCATATCGCAGTCACCACTGTGCATCTTTTCTCCCTATACTCTCAGAAGATATTTATCGGGAAAATTGCAAGGTTTGAAATACGACGCACCATCCTGCAGAAAGCGCGAGGACTCTGCACGGTCTATGTCAGAGCCGCAGGTGCCGCGACAAAACTTAAATGCAGAAACCTCCCAATAGATATGATTGATTCTTTATCTGAGAGAATTAAGTAGTTTACTCAAATCAATTGACACGCTATATGCATATATAGTATAATTATTTTTGTATTTCTGACAAAAAGGGTTGTATATATGCATTTTTCAAAACATTTCAATATAAAGCGCATTGCTTTGTTTCTCGTATTCATTATTGCATTTGCCATATTTTCTCCCTCTGCAGGTGCTTTGGAAAACCCCAGCCACAGCGACATAAAAAGCGGCTTGATAGTCGATATGGATTCGGGCCGTGTTCTTTATGAATATAATGCAGATGCTGTGATGAATCCTGCATCGACTACAAAGGTGATGACTGCACTGCTTGTTTTTGAAGCTATTGCACGAGGCGAAATTACCCTCGACGACAGAGTTTCCACCACTCAGACCATTATCGACGGTGTTATGTGGGACGCAAGCAAGATATCTCCCCAGCTCGCCGACGGCGAGGCTATGAGTGTCCGTGACTATCTCAGATGCGTGCTGATGGTTTCCGACTGTGTCGCCTGCGATGTGCTGGCTGTTCACACCTCAGGCTCAGTCGACGCCTTTGTTGCTCAGATGAACAGGAGAGCAGCTGAACTTTCCTGCACTGACACAAATTTTGTCAACACTCACGGTTATCCTGCGGACAATCACCACTCCACCGCGCGTGACCTTTACAAAATAACTGCAGAGGCACTTAAATATCCCGAGTTTTGCGAGATATTCGGCACTATAAAGTATTCTCTCGGCGCTACCAACAAGAATAACGCCCGAATGCTCTACAACACCGACTGGATGCTCTGGAATCCCGAGAAAATCACTTCCATTTATACCGAATATTATTATCCGTACACACTGGGCGGTAAAACAGGTACATCCGAAGCATCGGGACACTGTCTGACGAGCTATGCGGAAAAGGACGGTGTAAGACTGCTTTGTGTTGTACTGGGTGCGGATATGGAAAAACAGGCCGACGGTTCATTTGACAAGATGAGTTTTCGGGTATCCGAACAGCTCTACAACTGGGCTTATGATAACTGGAGTGTACAGACAGTCCTTTCTTCCAGCGATATTCTGGGTGTCCAGCCCATTGAAAAGGGTAAGGCAGAATCAGTTGAGCTTTATCTGACAGAAAATGTATCAGAGCTTCTGCCAAACGGAACTACCCGTGACCAGCTTGTTATAGAGACACTGCTTAACGAAGAAATTGTAGAAGCTCCCGTTGCTGCCTACACTCAGTTGGGCGTTGCCAATGTGTATTATAAAAATGAGCTTATTGCCACTGTTCCTCTCGCCTCCCTGTCGGCAGTGGAGAAAAAGGGACTGAGCGGAATGGGTGCAGTTCTGCTGATAATGGGTGTATTGCTCATACTTGCCGCAGGCGGTTGGTTCTATTACACAAAGAAAATCGCCTCCCAGCGTCAGGTGGCCGCCTACAGTGCAAAACGAAACGGCGCTGACCGTGCTGCACGCTACAATATAGGCTACTACGGCAATAATCTATCCCCCGAGGATTATACAGGTTATCGCTCCAGACAGGCATCAGACGGCGGTTACAAACGACAGCGTTCCGATGAAACCACTCAGATGTCCCGTCAGTATTACAATACATACAACGACTACGACCCCTACGGGGATGATGAAATAGAATAATCAGCAAGGCACAGCAGAGATTATATGCTGTGCCTTGCTTTTGTATTTTTATTCATTGTTTTTGTATGTTTTTGCATAACTCGCAAATAGCTCTTGAAAATCGTAACCTGATAATATATAATACCATTCATAAACATATGACGGACAGATTGGAGATGCAAAAATATGCACACTGAATACAAAAACAGTTTTCTCAAACTGCTCGATTTTTCATCTGATGAGATAAGAGCATTTATCGATACTGCCATTGAGCTCAAGAAGGAAAAGAAAGCAGGTATCCCCCACCGCCATCTTGAGGGTAAGAATATGGTACTTCTTTTTGAAAAGACCAGCACACGTACACGCTGTGCATTTGAGGTCGCAGGAATGGATCTGGGCATGGGCGTTACCTTCCTCGATCCCGGTGCCTCTCAGATGGGCAAAAAGGAAAGCCTTGCTGACACCGCCCGTGTTCTCGGCAGAATGTACGACTGCATCGAGTACAGAGGTTATGACCAGTCTATCGTCGAAGAGCTTGCAAAATATTCAGGTGTACCTGTTTTCAACGGTCTGACTGACCAGTTCCACCCCACACAGATTCTTGCTGACCTGCTCACAATCGAGGAGCATTTCGGCCATCTCAAGGGCATCAACATGACCTACTACGGCGATGCAAGATTCAATATGGGCAACTCCCTTATGATAGGCTGTGCCAAGATGGGGCTCAACTTTACCGCCTGCGCTCCCAAGGAGCTGTTCCCTGCACCTGAGCTTGTTGAGCAGGCTCGTGCGATTGCCGCTGAAAACGGCTGCACCATTACCCTCTCTGAGGATGTGGAAGCTGCAACAAAAGGTGCAGATGTACTTTACACCGATATATGGGTATCCATGGGTGAG